>NZ_JBJIAA010000021.1:0-86526 GCF_045310695.1 Clostridium neuense | reverse complement strand
TGGCCAGATAGCTCAGTCGGTAGAGCAGAGGACTGAAAATCCTCGTGTCCCTGGTTCGATTCCTGGTCTGGCCACCAAAACCTCAAGCAATTTTGCTTGAGGTTTTTTGTTGTGTGTAGTTCTATTAGATAATTACATTAATTTATAGTTATCTAATAGAGTTTTTATTTATATAGAATTGATTTTTTATCTGAAATTCTTAATGCTTTTTAGTAAATATATAAAAATAGAGTGTATATATTTATAAATTATATTATAATATAAATATAAAATAACATAAATATAAAATAATATGTTTATAAAATTTATCGAAAGTGGGGGAGATTCATGAAGGTTGAAATGTCTGAATTTTTAATGCAGAAGAGACAAGTTGTTAAAAAATTAGTACATATATTATCGAAAGATTTTAAATATGTATCTGTATTAGGTACTGATTCCCATGGGAAGAAGTATGTTGTTAAAAGAAAGGGAGTAAATATTAGTGATTCTTTTTGGAATGAAAGAGGATTTATAGTAAGGGTATTTAACGGTATTGGATATTCTGAATATTCCTTCAACAAATTAGATGAAGGTGATATTAATCAAGTAGCTTTGAATATAAAAAATCGTGTGAATGAGCAAATAAGTAAATTACGCAATAAAAATAATATAACTAAGTATCAAATTGTTGAAGATGAGAAAGTAAATAATAGTTTTGTAGGTGAAGTTGATATCCTTCCTAAAAATTTTAGTGATAAGGATATAATTGATAAGTTAACTACAGTGAAGGATAAGGCACTTTCAATTTCTGATCTTCTTTTAGATGCTCAAATAACCTTTCAGCAGGTGCAAGTATCAAAAATATTTATTTCTAATAATAAGGATTTGTATCAATCGTATATATGGAGCGAGGGATATATTACAGTGCTAGCAAGAAAGAACAATAACACTAGATTTAATTACAATGTATTTTCTGGCCTCAAGGGAGCAGAACTATTAGATGAGATGGATGACAAAATTAATGATACTGTTAATGTGGTAATAAAATTGCTAGATGCAAAGCCTGTAGAACCTGGGACGTATGATGTTATATGTTCACCAGATGTATCTGGATTGATTGCTCATGAAGCTTTTGGGCATGGAGTTGAAATGGATATGCTGGTGAAGAATAGGGCTAAAGCCGCTGAATATATGAATAAGCCTGTAGCATCTAAACTTGTAACTATGCGTGATGGAGCTAATTCCGCTAAACAAGTCTCTTCATATTTATTTGATGATGAAGGGGTACTTGGTACAGATACTGTAGTAATAGAAAATGGAATATTGAAAAGAGGACTTTCAGATACATTGTCTGCACTTAGATTGAATATTAAGCCGACAGGTAATGGAAAAAGATTTTCTTTTGAAAGAAAGGCATATGCTAGAATGACTAATACCTTTTTTGTTGGTGGACATGATAAATTTGACGATATGGTAGCATCAATAAAAAGAGGTTACTTATTAATGTGTCCTTCCAGTGGAATGGAAGACCCTAAAAATTGGGGAATTCAGTGTATGGTGAACTATGGAATTGAAATTATTGATGGTAAATTAACAGAAAACTTTGTTTCACCGGTAGTTTTAACTGGATATGTTCCAGATCTTTTAAAATCAATATCAATGGTTTCTGGTGATGTTGGAATAGAAGGTAGTGGAGCTTGTGGAAAGGGATATAAAGAATGGGTAAAGGTTTCTAGTGGTGGTCCATATATAAAGGCGAAAGTGAGGTTAGGATAATGATAAATAAGATAAAATCTATTTTAGAAGATGAGGATGTCAATGAATATAAAATAATTGAGACAAGAACAAGCTCGGAAGAATTATTTTTAATTAAAAAAGATGTTGATATGACTAGAAGCAAAGATGTACAACATTTTGAAGTTACTGTATATAAAGATTTTGAAGAAGATGGTTTAAAGTACAGAGGAAGTTCTTCTTTTAATATAGAACCAACAATGATAGAAGATGAAATAAAGAAGCTTATAGAGGATAATATTTTTGCAGCTGGATTTGTAAAAAATGAATATTATAATATTCCTAAAATTAATAGTGACGAACTAGAAAATACAGATAGTAAATTTTCTCAAAATGAACTTTCGGACTGGATGCCAAAGTTAATAGAAGCTTTATATAAAAATGATAATGAAGAAAAAGGTGGAATAAATTCAGCAGAAATATTTTTAAATAAAAATTACAAAAGAATTATTACATCCTATGGCGTAGATTCAAGTTATGAAAAATATGATGGTATGATTGAGTTTATAACCACTTGGAAGGAAGCAGAAGAAGTTGAATTATATAAGATGCTTACTTTTTCAGATTATGATCCAGAGTATATATCAAATTCTGTAAAAGAGATGATATTTTTAGCTAAGGAAAGAGCAAATGCTAAGGAGACTGTAAAGTCAGGTAAATATAAGGTTATACTAAGAGGAGCTCCTGTAAAGGAAGTATTGAGCTATTATGTCGATAATTCCAGAGCGGCTAATGTTTATAATAAGGTATCTACTTTTGAGTTAGGTCAACTGATTCAAGGTGAAGAAGTTAAGGGGGATCTCATAAACTTAACACTTGATCCTAGCATTAGAAATTCTGTATATTCTGTACCTATAGACGATGATGGTTTAGCTCTACATAAGATTTGCATCATCAAAAATGGAAAACTTCAAAGATATCATGGTGATTTAAGACATAGTTATTACTTAAGTACTGAAGCGACTGGTAATATTGAAAATTTTGTTATAGAACCAGGTAGCAAGAGTATAGAGGATATGAAAAAGGAGCCATATGTGGAGCTTGTAGCATTTTCTGATTTTCAAATGGATTCAACAACTGGAAATTTTGGAGGAGAAATACGATTAGGATGGTACTTTGATGGGAAAGTGACAATTCCAATAACAGGTGGATCATTAAATGCTAATATAGGTAAATTACAAGATAATATTTTGTTATCGGCAGAAATTGAAAATGAAAATGGATTTGTAGGACCTAAAGCAATAGAATTACATGATGTTGTTATAGCCGGTAAGTAAATTGTATAAACTACAGAAAGCATTAAGATTTCTGTAGTTATATTTTTAGATAATTTATTAAGGATTCTATGTTTGAAAGTGGAAAGTAATAGGTTAAATGGTATATTAATAAAAAAAGTTTATTCATTTGTGTGTATATATGTTTAATTGTGATTTAAAATTAAAAAAAGTGTTGACATAGTGTTTGATTTCGTTTACAATATAATCAAACAAACAAATATAAACACAAACATTAGTAAACGAATACATGAAAGGTGATTATATGTTTGCAGAAGAAAGACAAAAACAAATAAGTTCAATTCTAAACAAAAATGGGAGCATAAAAGTAAATGAGCTTTCTGAATATTTTAAAGTGTCTGAGGCTACAATAAGAAGAGACCTTCAAGAGATGGAAAACAGAAAGATACTTAAAAGGACACATGGTGGAGCAGTTAAAATTGACATAACTAATTTTGAACCATCCTTTACAGATAAAAAAGATGAAAAGCTTGGTGAAAAATTATCTATAGCTAAATATGCAGCTAGTATTATTAAGGATGGGGATACAATAATCCTCGATTCTGGTACAACCACATTAGAAATAGCAAAAAATATATCTGCAAGAAATTTGACAGTGATAACTAATTCTATAGATATAGCAGAAGAACTTTCTAATAACAGAGACTTAGAACTTATCATAACTGGTGGGAGTTTAAGATTTAATACGAGAGCTATGGTTGGCCGTACCTGTGAAGATATTTTTAAGTATTTTAGAGTTGACAAAGCTTTCATTGGAGCTAATGGTATATCTGCTATTGAAGGTATTACAACTCCAAATTTTATTGAAGCACAGACTAAAAAGGCTATGATAGATTCTGCTAACAAGATATTTATAGTAGCCGATAGTTCTAAATTTGAAAATGTGTGCCTTTCGGTAATTTGTGAAATCAAAAATATTACATCTATTATAACAAGCGGAGAGGTAGCTGATGAAGTTATAAGCGATTTTGAAAGTAGGGGTGTTGATATTATAGTGGCTGGCTAAAACGGAGGTGAACGTTAATGGTAATTACAGTTACATTAAATCCAGCAATGGATAAGACAATTACAGTACAGGATTTTGAACTTGGAAAAGTGAATAGAGTATCTAAAGTTAGATATGATATAGGTGGAAAAGGGATAAATGTATCTAAAGTTTTAAAGAGATTTGAAATACCATCAGCGTGTACAGGATTTATAGGTGGAGGCTGGAAAGATACTTTTGAAAAAGAATTGAGAAATATGGGAATAGACAATTATTTTGTTGAAGTAAAAGAAGATACTAGAACAAATATAAAGGTTGTTGACGACAAGAATAAAATTTATACAGATATAAATGAACCTGGACCTAGAATTACAGAAAAAGAATTAAATGATTTTACAAATAAATTTAAAGATATTTGCAATGAAAATGATGTAGTTGTTCTTTCTGGAGGGGTTTGTCCCAATATTCCTAAAAATATATACGGTACATTAACTAAAATTGCAAAGGAAAGAGGAGCTTTTGTAATCTTGGATGCAGAAGGAGAACTCTTAAGTGAAGGAATAAAGGAAAAACCTGATATTATAAAACCAAATAAACATGAATTTGAACTTCTTTTAAATAAGAAGCTAGATTCTGAAGATGATATAGTATATGAGGCAAAAAAGCTTATAAATAATGGTTTAAAAAAGGTTTTAATTTCTCTTGGAGAAAAGGGAGCAATTTTAGTTAGCAACGAAATGGTATTATATGGTGAAGGTCTTAAAGTGCCTGTAAAGAGTACTGTCGGAGCAGGCGATTCGATGGTTGCAGCACTAATATATTCTATGATAAATAATTTTGATAATGAAGAAACAATAAAATTTGCAGTAGCTACGGGAGCTGCATCAGTATCACTTGAAGGAACACAGGCTTGTGATTTAAATCAAGTAAAAAGTTTAATAGAAAAAGTAAATATAAATGTTAGGAGGTAGTTAAAATGGCAACTAAGGATATGTTTTCGAAAAATAGAGCGGAGTTTAATTTAAAGGCTAAAACTAAAGATGAAGTTTTAGATGAATTAATAGATATATTATACAAGGATGGAAAGGTAAAAAATAAGGAGGAACTAAAAAAGGCTGTTTTAAAAAGAGAAGAAGAGTTTTCTACAGGAATTGGAATGGGGATAGCTATTCCTCATGGAAAATGTAGTGCGGTAACAGAACCAACAATAACCTTTGGACTAAGCAAAGAAGGAATAGATTATAAGTCAATGGATGATAAACCAGCAAATTTATTTTTCTTAATAGCTGTGCCAGAAGAATCTAGTGATATTCATTTAAAGGCGCTTAGTGAAATATCGAGAAAGCTTATGCATGCGGACGTTAGAGAAAAATTATATAATGCAGACAACTTTGAAGATTTCATAAAGATATTTGAGTAGATGTGACTTAATCCCAAATCTAAACTATTTTTAAGGAGGAGTAATTATGAAAAAACTAGTAGCTATAACATCTTGTCCTACTGGTATTGCGCACACTTATATGGCAGCTGAGGCACTTCAGATGGCAGCACAGGAAATGGGTGTTGAAATAAAGGTTGAGACCCAAGGTTCTGTAGGAGCAGAAAATGTAATAACTGAAAACGATTTAAAAGAAGCTGATGGGGTTATTATAGCTGCAGACACAAACGTGGATAAGTCAAGATTTGCAGGAAAGCCATTAATTGAAGTGCCAGTTAAGGATGCAATTAAAGATTCTAAATCACTTATAAATAGAGCACTTTCAACAAAACAAGTTTTTAAGGGAGATGCAAAAAAAGTAGAAGAAGCTCCCAAAGATCAAGATAAATCAATTGGTAAAGGAATATACAAGAATTTAATGACAGGTGTTTCCTTCATGATACCTTTTGTTGTAGCAGGTGGAATACTTATAGCACTTGGATTTGCGATAGGCGGAATTTACGTTTTTAAGTCACCAGGTACTATTGGTGAAGCTATATTTAGCACTGGAAAACAAGCATTTGCACTTATGCTTCCAGTACTCGCAGGATATATATCTTATTCTATAGCTGATAGACCGGGACTTGTACCAGGATTTGTTGGTGGAGCTCTTGCAAGCACTATAGGAGCAGGATTTATTGGAGCACTTTTAGCAGGATTTATTGCAGGATACACAGTAGTGCTTATTAAAAAATATGTTAGACTTCCTAAATCACTAGAAGGATTAATGCCAGTTTTAGTAATACCTGTACTTTCAACTTTAATAATAGCACTAATAATGATATTTGTTTTAGGTGGACCTGTAAAAGCAATAAATGATGGTTTGGCAGCATTTTTAAAAGGACTTCAAGGAGCAAATGCAGCATTACTTGGAATTGTCTTAGGAGCAATGATGGCCTTTGATATGGGTGGCCCTTTCAATAAAGCAGCATATGTATTTGCAACAAGTACTTTAACAACTTCAGCTTTATCATCTGGAGGAACAGCTATAATGGCAGCAGTAATGGCAGCAGGTATGGTTCCACCACTTGGAATAGCACTTGCAACAGTTATAGCTAAAAACAAGTTTACAGAGCAGGAAAGAGAAGCAGGAAAAGCAGCTTGGGCACTTGGCGTATCATTTATATCAGAAGGAGCAATACCATTTGCAGCAGGAGACCCACTTAGAGTTATACCATCAGTTATGGCAGGCTCAGCTGTAACAGGAGCATTATCAATGATATTTGGTTCAAAGCTTGCAGTTCCTCATGGAGGTATATGGGTATTATTTATACCACATGTAGTAACAAATTTAATAGGATATGTTATAGCAATAGTAGCAGGAACAATTGTAACTGCAGTAGTACTTTCAGCTATTAAAAAGAAAAAAGTTTATTAAAATTAAGGGAGATATCATTAATTATGATATCTCCCTTAATTTTTATTTTATAAAATCATCTTTAACTTTGTAGTTTTTTTAATTATAATGATATTAATTATTTGAATTAGCTTAAAGTGAAAGAAAATATAACAAATTAGGAGATTTATTATGAAATATACAATAAAGCAAGTGTCTAAGCGTACTCAACTATCTGAATACACTCTACGTTATTATGATAGAGAGGGGTTAATGCCGCTTTTAAAACGCAGCAAGAATGGAATACGTCTTTATTCAGAAAATGATATCTGTTGGATAGAGCTTATATGTTGTCTAAAAAATAGTGGTATGTCCTTGGTTAAAATAAAAGAATTTATGAATTTATGTTTAAATGGTAAGGAAAGTTGTGAAGAGCGTAAAGAAATGCTTGAACAACATAAGAAAAGTATTTTGGCTCAAATGGAAAAGTTAAATAAGAGTCTGTGCACCATAAATTATAAGTTGGAGCATTATAAAGAAATAGGAATATTTCATATAGATAGTGAAATATAAGATTTTGAGCAAATTTATATTGTGTGAAATTTTTTATTTTAAGTGTATATAATAACTAAAAAGATTAAGTATTTTGAGAATTTTACTGGCAATTTTATTAAATAAGTTATATTATATATAGTAAAAAATAATTTATTGATTGAATTGGTGGGGTGCAAATGAAAAATACAGCAGCTTTTTTTGATATAGATGGAACTTTATATAGAGAAGGACTAATAACTGAGGTTTTTAAAAAACTTATAAAATATGAGATTGTAAATCCTAAAAAATGGTATGAGGAAGTACAGCCAGAATTTAAGAGATGGGATACGAGGAAAGGTGATTACGATAATTATCTACTTAAGATGGCGGAAATATATGTTGAGGCAGTTAAAGGTCTTCATAAGTCGCAGGTAGAGTTTATTGCAAAACAAGTAGTTAGGCAAAAAGGAGATAGAGTATATACTTATACAAGAGATAGAATTAAATGGCATAAAGCTAATGGACATAAAATAATAACTATCTCAGGTAGTCCTATTGAACTTGTTAAGCAAATGGCAGAAAAATATGGATTTGATGATTATAGGGGAGCTAAGTATGTATTTGATGAAGTAAGCGGAATATATACGGGAGAGGTTATTCCTATGTGGGATAGTATAAGTAAGGATAAGGCCATAAAAGAAATGGAAATGAAATATGATTTAGATCTAAATAAATGCTATGCATATGGTGATACTGCTGGTGATCTATCTATGCTTAAGGCAGTTGGAAAGCCAGTATGTATGAATCCAACAAAGGAACTTGTAAACAAGGTACTGCAGGATGAAAAAATAAAAGACAAAGTGAAAATTGTTGTTGAGAGAAAAGATATGATTTACAAGCTTACAGCTGAATGTATTGAGTGTGATCATAGTGGGAGCAAATCTCCTTTTTAATATGCAATTTATAAATAATGCGAAGTAACAATGCTTCGTCGCATTAAAAGAATTCTATAAATCTAAGATAAAAAAATTCTAAAATCCTAAGATGTTTCAATAACTCGCTGAGAAAACGCTCAGACAGATTGAAACATCTAAGAATTTTAGGATTTTTTTATCAAGATTTATTAGAATTTTTTTAAACTGCTCCTTCGGTATTGTTACTTCGCTCTCACGGTGGTGCAAGGAAAAAATTCCTCCGTACCTACGGAATTTTAGTCGTGGATATTTGTTAACCAATTAAATTTTTGTACTATATGTTTACTAATACTAATTTACATTGATTAACCATTTTTACAGTGCATTTTTCGTAGAGAAGCGGAGAAAAATATTCCTTGATTTTGGACCATGCAAAATAGCATCATTGAAGGAATGGTTTAAATAAAATTTTATAAATCTTAGTGGCAAATTGTTAAAAGCTTTAGAGATTTCAATTTGTTTGAGCATCTTTTCAGCGAGTTATTGAAAGCTCTTAAGATCTTAACAATTTGACACTTAGATTTATTAATTTTATTTAATATTCCAAGATGATGCTACTTTGCATTATTTATAGATAGTTATGGAATAATCTTTTAGTGAGGCTGTTTTTTATAGGCTGATGGGCTTGTATTTGTATTCACTTTAAAGATTCGACTAAAGTAATTTGCATCGTTAAAGCCACAAGCTAAGGCTATTTCTGTTATATTAAGATTGCTTTGCTTTAAAAGTACCTTAGCTTTTTTTATTCTAAGATTATTAATGTATTGGGTTACATTTTCTCCAGTAGACTCTTTAAAAAGTCTGCAAAAATGATAAGTGCTAATATGTGATAAATTTGCGAGCTTATTTAAAGTTATTTGTTTAGTATAGTTGTTTTCTATATAATTTAAGGCTTCACTAAATTGTCTTAATTTAGTCATTTTAGAATTAAGCTCTTTTTGCGTATAAATTTTTGCGATATAATTGCGTAATAATAAAACAATTAATTTAAATATACAGCCTTTTATGGCAAGTTCAAAGCCTATCTCTTTTGAAAAATATTCTCTTATGATTTCATTAATATACTTCAAAAATTCAGGGTCATTTCTAATTAAATTTTCAAATAAAATCATATTATTTGCGAGTGGAGTCATAAATTTTGTCTGACAAGAGTCAATTTGATTGCTAAAAAGAAAAGATAAATCAATTCTAATTACATAGTATTTTAAATTAGCACATGAGTTTTCTATAGAGTGAAGCTCATTACTGTTTATGAGAATAATATCGTCTGCAAAAGCTTCTATTTTTTTAGAATCACATCTAATAATTGCATTTCCTTCGGTAAAATAAAAAAATTGAAGATGTTCATGCCAATGCGTTTTTAAATCGGTTCCTACACTATAATGATTTTTTTCAAATATATCTACAAAAAAATTTTCATCAGGCATTTTTTTATTAAAATAATTTTCAGCGCTTTTTTTCATAAATTTGTCCTTTCATGTATATAGCAAAATAATGCTAATATTAAGCAATATAATTAATGAAATACAATACTTATACCGTTATTATAATAATAGCAATTATAACTTTATGTATCAATTATATGCTAAAAGAAAGGAGAATTTAATATGAATTTATTAGAAAAAAATAAAGAGCATAGCAAGTGGACTGTTTTATTCGTGGTTGTATTAATGTCTTTCATGGCTTGCGTTGATAGCAGTATAGTAAATGTAGCATTACCTACAATGGCAAGAAAACTTTCAGTAAGCATGGCTGAAATAGAGTGGGTCGTAGCTAGTTATGTTATGGTTATTTGTGCTAGCCTTTTGATATTTGGAAGATTAGGAGATATAAAAGGAAAATCAAGGATATTTAAAATTGGTACTATATTGTTTACTTTTGCATCGCTTATGTGTGGACTTTCAACTTCATTAACTATGCTTGTAATTTTTAGAATAATTCAAGGGATTGGTGCTGGTGCGTATATGGCAAATAATCAAGGAATTATAACTCAAATTTTTTCTAAGGAAGAAAGAGGAAAAGCTTTGGGAATATTAGTGTCGGGTGTTGCATTAGGAAATATGATAGGAGCTCCAGTAGGTGGGCTTATTATAAGCTCTTTAAGCTGGAATTATATATTTCTTGTAAATGTGCCTATAGGGATAATAGCCTTTGCAGCAGGTTTGAAGGTACTTCCAAAGGGGAAGAATAATGATGAAGAATTTGATGTTAAGGGAGCAATTTTGTACTCTATAGCAATTATGCTTTTGTTTGGATCATTGATTGGTGAGCAGCAATTTGGTTATAAAAATCTTGTAATTATAATGAGCTTTATTTTATCAATATTTTGTTTGATAGTGTTTATTGTATTACAAAAAAACATGAAAATTCCGCTTTTACAGCTTGAAATTTTTAAAAATGGTTTGTTTTCATTAAGCTTATTTTGTGCATTTGTATCATTTGTATGTTTGTCTGCTTCAATAATTATAATACCATTTTATTTGCAGGATACATTAAAAATGTCTTCTTCAGCGGCGGGACTATTTATGATTGTACAGCCTTTAATCTTGGCTTTAATTTCACCAGCTTCAGGAAATTTAGCAGATAAAATGGGAGCAGAAATTCAAACTTTAATAGGACTTATATTTATGGCAGGTGGATTTTTATTTATGGCATCTTTAAATGAGCATTCCTTTTTTATAAATATAGTATTATGTGTAGCTTTTATAGCTTTAGGACAGGGAATTTTTCAGCCAGCTAATAATTCATTAATAATGTCTACAGTTCCTAAGCACAAGCTTGGTATAGCTGGAAGTGTTAATTCACTTGTAAGAAATTTGGGTCAAATGGTTGGAATAACGTTAGCTACAACTATTTTATATAATTTTATGAGTTATAAAATAGGTTATAGAGTAATAAATTATGTTTTTGGAAGAGACGATGTATTTGTTTATGGTATGAAGCATGTTTATATTGTCTTAGTTTTTATATGCTGTGTGGGGATATTTTTTACAGTGTTTAGAATAATGAAAAAAAAGCAAATTAATAGTTGATTATGAAATTGTTAATAACTTTATGTTACTTGATTGGTATATTTATACAATACAAGCGTAAAATATAATATGAAAAAATATGCATTAAAAATTATATGTTGAAAAAGTATAATGATATAAAATGCATATAAATACATAAATTTAAATTACGTAAGTGTAAAAAGTAAAAATACTAAATTTATGCTAATAAACTGGAAGCTATAACAGTGGACAGTTGACAGTGAAAGATGATTTTTCTCCGTTATGCTTTGAAAAATCTTAAACTTAATGCGCGCGAAGCGCTTGAAATATAGTGCTCGGCGCAGCTGGCACTATTAAGTTTTAAGATTTACCTGAGCAAAGCAAAAGGTAAATTATCCTTAACTGTCAATTGCTGACTGAGATAAATTCCAGGTATGCATCTATATTATAAGTGTATAAATAAAAGAATATATGTAATTACTATAAAAAATATAAATGAATAAAAATCATAAAAAAATTATAAAAATACCATACATTATTAAATGAAATTTAATAATGTATGGTATTTATTTTACAATTAGTAAAAAGTTAATTCTGTATTTATACAAATAAGGTTACTAAATTGATAAATTATGAAAAATTAGCATTTGATATTTCATTAATTATCAAAAAGATGTAAAACATTAAAGGAAAATAATTAAATATATCAAATATATGAATAATATTTTTAATTTTGAATGAATTCTGATTAAAAGTATGATTTTTTATAATTTGTGCTATAAGTTAATAAAAAAAAGAAATATATATTGAGTAAATACTACGCAATTATCAAAAAAAGACAATAATTATTGGAAAATTTTGATTCTGATTAATTTGAAAAAGAATAAAGACAAGAATAATATCAAATCGTGTAGTATAAAAGTAAACTTTTATGTTATTAAAACGCATATTGACTATAATTGCGGTTTAAAAATATAAAAGAATTTATTAGAGGGGGAGTTTTTATGGCTATAACTGTGAAAGAAGCCTTAAATCTTGATATATTACAAGGATTCAAGGTTATTGCTGGAAATAAGGGACTTTCAAACAAAATAAATCATGTAGCAGTTTGGGATTATGAAACACGTGAGTTAATAGCAGAAAATTTTAGCCCAGAAGACTTTGCATTAACTACGTTAGTTGCAATAAGAGATAAGATTGACGAGTTATATGGAGCAGTAGAGACTATGATTGATGTAGGGATAAGCTGCCTAGCGATTAAGAATATTTATTTTGATTATATTCCTAATGAAGTGATTGAACTTGCGAATAAAAATAATTTTCCTATTATGTTATTTAAGGATACGTTTACTGAAGATGTAATTGTAAGTGTTAATAAGGCTATCGATGAAAAAAAGGAATATGAGAATTTAGCTCTCAAAATAGATGACATTTTGTACAAAAACTTAAACGATATAAGTATAAAAAGTATTGCTCGTAAGATAAATATAAATTTTAAAGAACACAATATAGTAGCTTTTTGTAAAAAGAAGAACAACAAATTAGTTGAAATAAAAAGTTTTTCTGATAAGGAAACTGAAGAAGCCTTTAGCAAGGTTATACCATACAAGAATGGGTATGTTCTCATTAATACTTTTGAAGAAGCAAGTAAGAAGGATATTGATAAAATTATTTTGAGAAGGCTTAAGTGGTGGGGATTTGCTGAAAAAGAGTATGTTATAGGTATTAGCAATTTGTATGATAATTTAGAGAGCTTAGGTAAAGCTATACAAGAAAGCTTGTATGCTTTTAGATACTCAACTATGTATGAAAAATCTATTTCGTTTTTTGATGAAATTGGAATAAACAAAATGATGTTCCCTATTTTAGATAATCCTTGGGTAATGAAATATTACAAAGAAATGATAGAACCATTAATTAATTATGATAAAAACCATGAAACAGAATTATTAAAAACTGCTGTAAGGTATGTAGAAAATAATGGAGATATAAAAGCTACAGGGGAAGAATTATTTCAGCATAGTAATACCATAAGATACAGAATAGAGCGAGTGAATAAAATACTAAGCGAAAATTGTAAAACAAAACATTTTTATGAGGAGTTAGCTGTAGCCGTTAGAATATATAATTTGATCAGTACCTCTTTGTAAATTTTATAAAACTATGTACTATGCAATTTAAAATATTACAAATCCGAAATGTCCTCCTAAGGTGTATTATAAGCATATAGAAAATAATTAATGCGAAATTTCAATTGAGCTAAGAGCAAATGACAAATACTACGTAATACTGCTAAGAAAATCTAATATATTTATGCATTACATGTGTAAAAATAATCATAATATGGATGCATTTGTATTAGAATAATGTCTTTTAGTGAGAAATGTTTTTCGCATTTATATAAACCGTAAAGGGGGACAAAACTATGAAACATTTAAAAATTGCTTGTACTGAAGAAGCTAAGGAATATTTTTCAACAGATAGAAACTTGGTTTTAGCTGAAAATACAGATTATACAGATGTAGCAGCAGTTGTATTAACTGATTCTGATGTAGAGCTTATTAGCAATGTACATAATACAAAGTTTGGTATCCCTGTGTTTGTTATTTTAAAAAGCACAGATAAGCTTGATGGTGAACTTCTTAAGAAAGTTTATCACATAATGGATGGAAACAAATTTGATGAAAAGCTTTACTCAAGAGAGATTGAAACTGCTGCAGTTCAATACGAAGAAAAGGTGCTGCCACCATTTTTTAAAACTTTAAGTAATTACGTTGAAAAAGGAAATATACAGTTTGATTGTCCTGGACATCAAGGAGGACAATATTTCCGAAAGCATCCAGCAGGTAGATTTTTTTATGATTTTTATGGAGAAAATGTATTTAGATCAGACATTTGTAATGCAGATGTTGAATTAGGAGATTTGCTTATTCACGAAGGCCCAGCTATGGACGCTGAAAAGCATGCGGCTAAAGTATATAACGCTGATAAAACTTATTTTGTAATGAATGGAACTAGTATTTCTAACTGTGTAGTTACAAATGCTGTAGTTGCACCAGGAGATTTAGTTTTATTCGATAGAAATAACCACAAATCTGTTTACAATTCAGCTTTAGTTCAATCAGGTGGAAGACCTGTATACTTAGAGACAGCTCGTAATCCGTTTGGTTTTATAGGCGGTATAGATGCACACTGTTTTGATGAAGAATATTTAAGAAAATTAGCAGCTAAGGTTGATCCAGAAAAAGCTAAAGAGAAAAGACCATTTAGATTAGCTGTAATTCAACTTGGAACTTATGATGGAACTATATACAATGCTAGACAAGTAGTCGATAAAATTGGACATCTCTGCGACTATATCTTATTTGATTCAGCATGGGTTGGATATGAACAATTTATACCTATGATGAGAGACTGTTCTCCTCTATTATTAGATTTAAATGAGAATGATCCTGGAATATTTGTAACACAATCTGTTCACAAACAACAGGCTGGATTCTCACAAACATCTCAAATTCACAAGAAAGATAAACATATTAAAGGTCAAAAACGTTATGTAGATCATAAAAGATTTAATAATGCATATATGCTTCATGCTTCTACTAGTCCGTTCTATCCATTATTCTCAGCACTTGATGTTAATGCAAGAATGCAAGAGGGTGAGGCTGGTAAGCGTTTATGGTCAGATTGTGTGAAATTAGGAATTGAAGCTAGAAAGTTAGTTCTAAAAAATTGTACAATGTTTAGACCATTTATTCCACCAGTTGTAAGCGGAAAGAAGTGGGAAACTTACGATACAGAAGAAATTGCAAATAATATTGAATTCTTCAAATTCTATCCAGGAGAAAAGTGGCATTCTTTTGAAGGATATGCTGAAAATCAATACTTTGTTGATCCTAATAAATTTATGTTAACAACACCTGGCATTAATGCTGAAACTGGTGAATATGAAGACTTTGGTATTCCAGCTACTATTCTTGCAAATTATTTAAGAGAACATGGAATTATACCAGAAAAGAATGATTTAAATTCAATATTATTCTTATTAACACCAGCAGAAACTATGACAAAGATGAACAATCTTGTATCCCTATTAACTAAGTTTGAATATCTTGTAAAAGAGGATGCTCCATTGAGTGAGGTTCTACCAAACCTTTGCAGTAAACATGGTGATCGCTATAAAGGATATACAATTAGAAGGTTATGTCAGGAAATGCATAACTTCTACAAAAAGAGCGATGCAAAGACATACCAAAAGAATTTATTTAGAGCAGCTTCGCTTCCAGAACAAGCAATTACTCCTCAACAGGCTAACTGGGAACTTGTAAGAAATAATGCTAAGTTAGTTAAATTAGAAAATATCACTGGAGAAATAGCATTGGAAGGTGCACTTCCATATCCACCAGGAGTTTTCTGTGTTGTTCCAGGGGAAAAGTGGAATACAGTAGCACAAACATACTTCTTAATATTGAAAGATGGAATAAATCAATTTCCAGGTTTTGCTCCAGAAATTCAAGGTGTTTACTTAAAAGAAGAAGATGGCGTTATTAATGCCTATGGATATGTATTAGATAAAAAGTCTAAGTAATTTAGTGGTTTATGTGGTAAACTACTTGAAATTTCTAAAGTTAACAATGTACTAGATGCAATGCACAATTAATTTAGAGTTATCTTCTTTAATTGTGCATTGTGGATTAAACTTTAGCAGTTTAGAGAGTTTATCTGTAATTATATATTTAGTATTTATAAATAAATTATATCAGAGGGGGAGGAATTAATTATGGAAAAACAGAAGAATAAAATGAGTGTTCTTCAGCTAACAATAATAACTGCTATAAACATGATGGGTTCTGGAATAATAATGCTTCCTGCTAAGTTAGCTCAAGTTGGAACAATGTCAATTCTTTCGTGGCTCGTTACAGCAGTTGGATCAATGGCATTAGCTTATGCTTTTGCTCAATGTGGTATGTTTAGTAGAAATGCTGGCGGTATGGGTGGATATGCCGAGTATTCCTATGGAAAAGCAGGAAGCTTCATGTGTAATTATACCTATGGAGTATCTCTTGTAATCGCTAATGCGGCAATTGCAATTTCTGCTGTTGGTTATGCAGCTGTGCTTTTAGGAATAACGCTTTCGCCACTGCAAGTAGCACTATGTACAATTTTTACTTTATGGTTAGCTACAGTGCTTAACTTTGGAGGAGCAAGTATAACAGGTAAACTTGGATCAATTACTGTATGGGGTGTAATTGCACCTGTACTCGTTATGTGTACTGCAGGATGGTTTTGGTTTAGTGGTAAGCAGTATGCAGGCTCATGGAATCCTAATCATTTCTCGTTTTTTAACGGTATTGGAAAGTCAATAGCAATAACCTTATGGGCGTTCTTAGGTCTTGAATCAGCTTCTGCAAACATGGATTCAGTTGATAATCCTAAGAAGAATGTTCCTATTGCATGTCTAGGAGGAACTATAGGTGCCGCACTTATATATATTATTTCAACAAATGTTATAGCTGGAATAGTTCCAAATGCACAGTTAGTGAAATCTGATGCACCTTTTGGACTCGCATTTGCTTCTATGTTTGGACCTGTTGCAGGTAAAGTAGTTATTGGACTTATGGTTATGTCTTGCTTTGGTTCATTACTTGGATGGCAATTTACTATTGCACATGTTTTTAGAAGTTCTGCAGATGAAGGTTATTTTCCTAAAATATTCAGCAAGGTTACAAAGACAGGTACACCAATTGTTGCAATGGTTATTATTACTTGTATTCAAAGTTTACTTGCCTTAATGACAATTAGTCCAAGTTTAAGTAAGCAATTCGATACGCTAGTTAACTTGGCGGTGGTAACAAATATTATCCCATATTTACTATCTATGAGCTCGTTAAAAGTAATACAAAAATCAGAAGGTGTGCCAGATTCAAAGGCTAGGGTTACTGATCTTATTGCTTTAGTGGCTTCACTATATAGTTTGTATGCTCTTTATGGTTGCGGGCTTGAAGCAATGACATATGGTGGTATAGTTACTTTTGCTGGATGGACATTATATGGATTTGTTTCACATCGTTTCGATTTAAAGAAGAACGAAGTTTAGTATAATAATAGAATTTGATTTAACTTCCTTTTGGTGAATGAATAGTTAATATTTTTAATTGGGCTGATTATATGCCTAAGCCATACGTGTGTGTATCTCCAATAGATATAATAGACATAGATTTGTATAAATCTATGTCTATTTTTATATATCCATATTATAATATTTAAATTAATACTTTAGGCATTCATTTCTCCTCTTTTTATTAAGTCCTGTTTTATTTTATTTTCATTGTTCTCATATTTGCTGTATATCAGCATAGGAATACATGCAACTATAAATAATATGGCTGGCAGCCAAACAAAGCTGAATTCAATACCAAACAAAGAAGTTGAGGTTTGAGTTTTATTTGCTACATATCCAAAAGCACCCATGATTTGAGCAGGTAAAAATCCACCAATACCACTTCCTGCTTTGATGCAGAAGGCACTTCCTATAGAAGTTAAGAAGCCGCTAGCTCTTATTCCTGTTTTCCATTGTCCATAATCTACAGCATCTGATAACATAGCAAATGGCATAGAACATGCGACTCCAGAGCCAACAGAGCCTAGTACATAAAAAATGATAACTAAGGTTACATTAGAACCTGAAAAATGTAATAACATATTTGAAAGGGCAGCTACCAAAAGGGCGCCTATCATGACTGTTCTTTTATTTGATATCTTAACCATAAATGGAATGAGTATCATACCAACTACAGTTAGAATTGATAGAGAACCAACTATGGGAACAAGATATTTCATATGAAGATTGTATTCAAAGTAATATATTTGAGCGGAGGATCTTACATTGCTTCCAATCCAATAAATTAAATTTGCTGTAACTAAAAGTATCCATGGCCAATTTCCTTTTACAGCTTTTAAGCTGCTTTTTATAGGAATAGATTTAAGTTCACTTACATTTTTTTCTCTTAAATTTCTAAAAGCAGTTACAAGCATTAGTATAGCAACAATACCGAACACAGCAAGAGTAAGAGAAAAGCCCTTTCTATTATTACCTGCACCTAAAATTGCAACAAGAGGCAATACTAAATTTGTCAAAAGTGTACCAATATTTCCGCCTACCATTCTATAAGAGTTCAATACTACTCTTTCTTCTGAATCGCTTGAGAGGTTAGGTAGTATGGCTGTTATTGGGGTGGCTATACCCGTATAACATACTCCAGCACAGATATATGTTACTGCTGCATAAACAATTTTTAATGTTCCGGACAAGTGTGGTGTTGTAAAGGTTAACCATGTAAAAAATGCAAAAGGTATACATAACCACAAGAAATATGGTCTACTTTGTCCCCATTTTGTATGAGTATGGTCTACGAGGAAACCCCATATAGGTGCATCAATAGCATCTACTAGTCTTGTTGCTAGTAGCAAAGTTCCTGCAATTCCAACACTTAAA
Source organism: Clostridium neuense (assembly GCF_045310695.1). Taxonomy (NCBI): domain Bacteria; kingdom Bacillati; phylum Bacillota; class Clostridia; order Eubacteriales; family Clostridiaceae; genus Clostridium; species Clostridium neuense. Next base: position 67,664 of record NZ_JBJIAA010000021.1, on the reverse strand, counting down.
CCAAAGACGTCTGTAAAGTAATACAATAAATAGGTACTTATTACAACATAAAGAAGATTACCTGCACAATCAGTCATTCCATAGCTAATTCTTTGATAAATAGGAATGGAAATTTTTCGTTTAACATCATTTTTCATTTTATATTTCCTCCCGAAAATTATATATCTTTATTTATCCATACTTTCATTTCGCCAATTTCTCTGTTTGCCCAGCTGTAATAAGGGATAAAGGTTATTTTTTTATTCTCATATTTTGGGGCTTTTGCGTCTGCTATATATAAATCGTCATTCCAATTATCAGATACTATAAGCTTTTTAGCATTACAAGTGATTTTAGCTATTCCACCAAGTAAATTAGGGTCATACTCGCATTCGTATTTAACATCCTTAGTAAGTTTAATTAAATGAAGATTATCACCGTTATCTGATTCTTCTAAGCAATATACAAGAGGACCTCTTTGTAATGCTACTTTGCCAAGATCATCCTTTATATGCGGGTTAGCGGATATTTCATGAATCTCCATTTCTAAATTGATTTCTATTAAATCAGAGTTTTTAAAGTCTTTAGTAATGTAGGCATATCCATCTGATATTTTATAATCTACATTTTCACCATTTAATTTGATTGTGTAGGAATGGCACCAATCTGGCAGTCTAAATGCCATTGTAAAATTAGTTGTTTGATCTACTTTTAAAGATATTTTTATATTTCCTGACCATGGATAATTTGTTTCCTGTTTAAGCAAAATGGTGCTATTATTTAATGAAAGTTCAGCTTCATTTGCCATATATAAGTGAGTATAAACGGTGTTATTAGATACAGTGTAAACGTATTTACCTATGGAGGTTAAAGTTCTTGCTAGATTTGGAGGACAACAAGCACAGCCAAACCAAGATGGTCTAGTAACCTTTACGTGACTTTTAGTTGGGTCATATTTGCTTGCCTTTGGGTCAACTTCTAGAGGGTTAACATAGAAAAAGTGTTTCCCATCTAAGGCCATACCGCTGATTGATGAGTTATATAAGCTCCTTTCTAAAACATTTGAATAAATGCTAGAAGGTTCACTTTTTAACATATTGTGAGCAAAAAACGCAAGGCCAACAGAGGCACAAGTTTCACAGTACATTGTGTCATTTGGTAAATCGTAATCGAAGGTAAAAGCTTCTCCAGATACAGTAGAACCAATACCACCTGTTACATACATTCTTTTTTTAGTTATATTTGTCCAAAGCCTTTTACATGCAGCGAGCATTTCAGCATCTTTTGTTAGATAAGCTACATCAGCTAAGGCTGTACACATGTACACTAATCTTACAGCATGGCCTTCAGCAGTATCTTGATCTAAAACGGGTTTGTGAACTTGAAAATATTTTTTCTCAGAGGTATTCATGCCTTTTATTATTTCTTCTTTATTGATATCTTTTTCTAGTTGTTCATATAAGAAGTCACTGTCTTTTCCTCTCTGCTTTAAAAAATATTCACTCATTTCAAGATACTTTTTGTTTTCAGTTACGACATATAGTTTAGCTAATCCTATTTCTACTTCTTCATGTCCATCATAACCATGTATTTTACCTTCTTCTGGACCAAAGCATTTGCATATGCAGTCAGCCAATTTAGAGGCTATAGATAATACTTTGTTTTTCCCAGTAGCATTATAATAAGCTACAGCGGCTTCCATAAAATGTCCAGCACAATAAAGTTCATGACTTTCAAGTAGACGTTTGAACTTTCTCTCTGGTGCATCTATAGTGAAATAAGTGTCCAAATATCCATCCTTTTCTTGAGCAAGTTCTATTAGATCTATAACGCTATCTGCTATTTTTTCAAGCTCTGGATCCTTTTCATTTGTCAAGGAATATGAAACTGCTTCTAACCATTTGTATACATCACTGTCTTGGAAAACGTAACCATAGTGATGTCCACTTTTAAGACCGGCAGCAATTTTGAAATTTTCAATAGCATGGCTTTTTTCAGCGGGAATATTTTTATCATTTCTTTCTCGTTCAATTTTTATGTTTGCCTCATCATTTAAAACCTGCCATTGGTATGGAATCATTTCATTCTTTACTAGGCTTATATACTTTGACCAAAACTTATCCTTAATGTGTATTTTTTTGAGATCTACTTCATTATTTATAATTTTCATTTAAATCAACTCCTTCTATGATAGGTATGACAAATCCGACATTTAGTGCTAATATTAAATATGTGATTAGAACAAACTTTTATTATTTTTTGACCCGGATAGAAATAATATTTTACCTTGCATTGACATAAGGGCTTGAAAAAACTATAATCATATTAGTTAAATGTTTTCATATCACAGGCTATATTATAAATCGTTTACAAAAGTCGGACAACTAATAAAATCGTATTTTTGGTGGTGAAATCAGATATGATATATTTTAAGACAAATGTAAGCAGTCCTCTTTTATATTTCAAATCCGGACAATTTATATGCGAAGAGAATTGGCAGCATAATTCATTTATTTTTGATAAAGACTATGAGATTATTATTGGTGTAAAGGGTACCATTTATATTCAACAAGGCGAGGAAAAATATGAAGTAAATCCGGGCGATGTTCTACTTCTAGTTCCGAAAACTCTTCATTTCGGATATGCTCCTTCTAAGGCGGGTACTAGCTTTTATTGGCTGCATTTCTTTTGTACTTCTGAAGAAAAAGTACTTACAAAATCAGAAATTTATGAAGAGGTTGTTTCTATGATGGATAAAGATAAGCCTCAGGATAGTATACTTTTACCAACGTTTTTTTCATTAACTGATGCAGGAAAATCATTTATATATTTAAAACAAATTTTGCATATAGCAAATTCACAATACTATACACATTTAGCTACAAGCTACTTAGTGTCGGAGCTTGCTATAGAGTTAACCCAGCAATTTATAAATTCTTTTAAACCTCCATCTAAAAAAGATGTGGTTAATAAAAAGTTTTTCGATGTTCTAGAGTGGATAAGAGTAAATGTGCTAAAGGATATTTCCGTAGAGATAGTGGCAAATAATTTTAATTTTACACCTGATTATCTAACTCGTTTATTTAAGAAGAATCTTGGAATGAGTACATTAAAATATATAAATAGCATTAAATTGAATAAAGCAAAGGAACTTCTTATAAATACGGATAAGAGTATTAAGGAGATTTCGTATATGCTTTGTTTTAAAGATGAAAAGTATTTTATGAAGTTATTTAAGAAATGTGAAGGTTTAACCCCATCACAGTATAGAGATGCATATCCTAAAACATACATTAATACTGATTCTTATGATCCTGATATCCCAATGCCAGATTATCTATCATCGAACAAACTATAAATGAAAGTGCGAAGGAACAATGCTTCGTCGCATAAACCAATAGGGGTTTGGGCGTTTAGCCCATGTGATTCTTGAACTAGATAAAAGTATTCTCTTAAATAATCCTATAAATTTAAGTGGTGATTTTAAGCGAGTGCTTGCTCGAGGTATAGAAGGATAATGGGCAAAGCCCAAACCTCGTGGATGGTTACTCGCTGAAAAAATGCTCAGACAGATTGAAATATCTAAGTATTTTACAATTTTTGAACCAAGATTTATTAGGATTTTTTTAAAATCGTTCCTTCAGCATTGTTACTTCGCTCCCACGGTAGTGCAGTGAATAATGCAAATTTAACTATAGCTTTGCCTCCTTTTTTAGTATAGAAAAAATAAGCTGATTATATTTGTTTTCACCAATCCAGTAATGTTCTCTCATTTGTCCATCTAGCCTAAAGTTGAATTTTTTTAAAAGATTTATTGAAGCAAGGTTATTTGAAGAGGTGGTGGCATATAACTTATTTAAGTTTAAGGTGGTATCTTTAAAGGCTTTAGCTATAAAAAGTTTAAGCATAATACTGCCGAGCCCTTTATTTCTATTGGGCTCTGGCATATAATATCCAAACTCAGCACTATGATTTCTTGGGTTGTAGTTGAACAATGAAATTTTTCCTAAAGGTATATTAAAGATATCTTGGTTTATAAGTATATAAGTTTTCTTGCATTGCATTGATTTTTTTAGTTTATTCGTATACTCATTATATGAATTTGCTAAATTTACTGGTCTGCAGGTGTAATAATCAAAGTGCGTTTCTGCAATTTGCCAGTTATATAATTCATTGAAGTATTTGCTTGTTAATAATATAAGGTCGTAATTGTTATTCATTTGTTGAATTATACCTCCCTTAGCATTTCTGTTTTTTCACCGACAGAGTAGATATAAAGCTTATGCAGTGGACGTGTCATTGCAATATAAAGAAGTTTTACATCAAGTTCGTCTGGTGTATACTGCTCTTTTGATGCATTTGCTATTATAACCATGTCAAATTCAAGACCTTTAACTAAATAAGAAGGTATTATCAGGATTCCACCAGCATAATTATTTTCCTTTTCATTTATTATTTGTATGTTGAAACTTGAATTTTTAAATAGACTTTTAAGTTCCTTGCACTCTTTCATAGTCTTACATATGATTGCAGCAGATTTTAATTTGTTTTTATGTAAGTCTAACAGATTTTTTTCAATTTCATTTTTTACTTTAGCTAGAGAACCTTTTTCCATTACAGTTACAGGGTCGCCGTGACGTATTACTGGTTTTGCCAGTGGAAGGCTCTTGTTATTTAAAAATCTTATAACTGAATTTGCAGCATCCATTATTTCGATTGTGGTTCTATAACTTTGTTCTAGTTTTAGCAAAGCTGGCTCATTGGTTCCAAAGATAAGGTCTGCGGTTTTGTTCCAATCTGTAACTCCTCTAAAACTGTATATTCCTTGACATAAGTCTCCAAGGATTGTAAAAGAAGGACTATCTATTATTTCTTTTAATACGGAAAATTGAAAAAGGCTAAAATCTTGAGCTTCGTCTATGATTATGTGTCTTATGTTTATTTTTTCGTCTAGACCTTGAGTTAAATATTTTATATACATTAAAGGAGCTAAATCTTCAAACTCAACGACGTTTTTGTCTAAGATATCTTTTGAAGTTTCTCTTATTAATTCTGAGAGTTCATGATTTATATATTTTTCAGTGAGTTTATTAAATAAAGCCTTATCATTTAGCAGCTTTTTATAATATTCAAGCGGGGATAAAACAGAAATTTTCGATAAATAATTTTTAACCAGAGTTTTTGAATTTTTCTTTATGTTTTTTAGCAGGGCATCTCTTTCGTCTACTAGTTTTATTATAATTTTGCGTCTTTCAGGTGAATCTGGAGCTTCATCTCTAACCTTGTTTAGTTTTTCATCATAGGAGTTTTCAACTCTTTGTAAAATTCTTGCTTTGTTATTTTCAATACTATTTGTAAGATGCTTTTTTATTTCATTTACTCTTTTCATTAGAGGTAAGCTTTTGTAGTCCTCTAAAAACCATCTTTTAATGTTTGCTGAAGGAATAAGAACAAAAGTGTGAATTTTAAAATCTTCATATGGGATGAAATTTTGTTCTATTGTTTTAATGAAGCTCTGTATTGCCGCTTTAAATTCCAGAGAAGCTTTAAAATTTGATACCTTTTTTATATTTTCACAGTTTATGCTGTCTCTTAAATTTACGAGGTCAGAAAGCTTTTTTGTACTTGGCATGATTTTTAACTTTCTTCCTATAATTTTTTGAGCAAAATCTTCGAAGGTTGTCTGCATAACGTTTTCTACGCCAAGCTCTGGCAAAACATCAGATATATAGCTTAGGAAAAAGTGGCTGGGAGCCATAATCATAAAGTTTTCAGGTTTTAATTTTTTTTCAAAGGTGTATATTAAATAAGCAATTCTATGAAGGGCAATTGTAGTTTTACCACCTCCAGCAGCACCTTGAACAATTAAAGGTCTCCACATATTTGCTCTTATGACTTTGTTTTGCTCAACTTGTATTGTTGAAACTATATCTTTAAGTCTGTTATCCTTACTTGAGCTTAAACATGCTTGAAGAAAATCATCATTTGTTGTAATATCCACATCGTAGAAATCTTCAAGTTTACCATTTTCAATCATATATTGGCGTTTTAAGCTTATTTCTCCCTTTATATTGCCATCTGGACAAGTATAACTTGCTTTTCCAATACGACCATCATAGTAAAGGTTGGATATAGGAGCTCTCCAATCTACAATTAAAAATTCACCAGTTTCCTCTTTTAGAAGAGACATTTTTCCAATATATAAGTTTTGAAGTTTATCCACATCTGTTTCTTTAAAATCCACTCGCGCAAAATACGGTTTTAAAAGACACCGCTCTGCATTTTGAACTTTTTGATTTAGGCTGTCCCTTATGGAAGTGTTCAAGGTAACCTGAGTAAATTGTTCTTTGTTATCTGGATCAAAGTGCTTAAGCTGAGAATCTATTTGTGAATCTAAACTGTTTTTTTGCTTTGCAATAACTCTATTGTATATTTTTAAATAATCAAGAGTATAGTTGAGCCTTTTAAGCTCTAGGCTATAATCAGGATGTTTATTCAATTTAATCACCTCGTTTAATTTAGAGTAGAGAGTAAAGAGTAGAGAGTAGAGAGTAGAGTGAAGGAGAATTTTCTGCTTTGGCAGAAAATTTAAAACTTAATGGGCTTTCGCCCAAACCTTTTTAGTATGTCTTCAGCGAAGCTGAAATTATAAGTTTAAAGATTTATTCTACGAAAGGAGGATAAATCATCCTTCACTGTCCTCTGCTTCTATGATCCTGTTCCAGTGTAGTGTCTTACGCCAAATCTCCATAAAGCATAGCTTGGAATAACAAATAAGCATGCAATTAATGGAGACAGGATATAAATGGGATTGCGACTTCTTCCTATTATATATAGAAGAGGGTAGTAGTTAACAAAGGCTAATGGAATGACAAATGTAAAAAATCTTAGTACAGAGGTTTTATATATGTCTAATGGGTACTGGGCAAGTTCTCTTCCACCATCTGTAAAAATGTTTATGACTTCAAGACTTTCTATTGTGAAAAAGCAGATTACTGCGGAAATCATAAATAAGCCGAAGAATAAAAAAGTTCCACCTGCTATCATCAATATAAGTGTAAGAATTTTATCGGGCGAGAAGTGAACTCCACAGGTTTTTATTGAATATATAAATATTATTAATGCTTGAACAAGTTTGCCTATTCTTGTAAGTTCAATTTTTGTACCTAATACTTGAAGCACTTCGTTTCTTGGTCTTGTAAGTATTCTGTCAAAACCTCCATCAGATATTATTGAAGAAAAATTGTCAAAACCTCTTCCAAAACATTCAGCTAGTGAGAAGGACATAAAAATCGTACTAAAGCATAAAAGCACTTCATTAAAGCTGTAATTTTTAATGTTTCCAAAGCGTGTAAATAAAAAATAGATGCTAAGGAAGGAGAAAAAGGTTGTTAAGCATTGACCAATAGTTGTAAGAAAGAACGAAATTTTATACTGCATTACGGATTTTAGTTGAATTGAAAAGTACTTTAAATATAATTTCATAGTCAGCCTCCTTGTACCGTTACGCGTTTTAATGCTTTAGAGATTATGAATTTACCAATAATAATTAAAACTATTGCCCAAAGAATTTGCAAAGCTATAGGAGAAAGGGCTTCACTCACTGGAATTTGGCCACTGTAAATTCTAAATGGAACATTCTGCATTGCAGCAAAGGGTGATATATAAATATATTTTGTGAGCCAGTCAGGTAAAAATGGCAGTGGTACAAGACCTCCAGAAAGAAAATCTGCTGTCATTACAAGAGCAAGTCGCACGCCAATAGGTGATACTGTATAAAAGGTAAATATATAAACCAGCATGCAGTAGGAAATTACTACTATAAAACTTAAAAAGGCTGTAATTAAAAATAATAAAGCAGAGGCTGGTGAATTTGGTAAGTTAAATTTATACGGTGCTGGCAAGAAAAAAGCTATAATGAGTATCGGAAAACATCGCAGGAGTGTTCTTGAAAGTCTCACAGCACAGCTTTTAACAAACCAGGTATTGTATATATCAAAAGGTCTGCATAGTTCATAAGCTATATTTCCACTTGTTATTAAATTAAAAATATCATTATCTAAGAACCAGGTCATGAAAAGTGCTAAAAATGCTTGTTGAAGCCATATATAACTGGAAAGCTGAGAAAAATTCATAGGTGCCTTTGAGGGATTACTTTTATACAAAGCTTGGTACAACATTATATACATAAAGCCCCAGGCAAATTGTGTGGCAACTCCAGCATAGGCAGCAGTTCTGTATTGAAGACCGTTTATAAAGCGAATCTTAAAAAAACATAAATAGGCTTTCATATGCTATACTCCTTATAAAGAGATGCAACCATTTCTTCAGTAGAGATGTCAGAAACTGAAACATCAAGTAGTTCCGTCTGCGCAGCAAAATATGCAATTGCATCTGAAACCTGTAAAAGTGATGGATCAAGGGAAATTACGACTTGCCCTTCACTAGCTTCAATAAGTGACATTCCTGCACAAATATTAGGTACTTTGCCGCTGTATTTTATCACAAGTGTTTTGCGCTCCGATGCATGTTTTTTTAATTCATCTAGGCCTCCGTTAAGTAGTATTTTCCCTTTGCCGATTAACAGTATACGATTGGTTAGTGCCTCAATATCCTGCATATCGTGGGTTGTAAGAATAACTGTTGTACCATGTTCAGTGTTCAGCTTTTTAATAAACTTGCGCACAGCTATTTTGGAAACTGCATCAAGACCTATAGTTGGTTCATCTAAAAACAATGTTTTTGGATTGTGCAGCAGAGAAGCAGCAATTTCACAACGCATACGTTGACCAAGACTTAGATTTCGCGCTGGCGTTTTTAATAATTCACTTAAATCAAGAAGCTGGGAAAGCTCATCTAAATTGGTCTTAAAAAGCTTTTCGTTAATCTTGTACATATCGCGTATTAATTCAAAGCTGTCAATGACAGGTACATCCCACCAGAGCTGACTCCTTTGTCCAAATACAACTCCAATTTCACGGACATGAGCTATACGGTTTTTCCAAGGAGTACGTCCATTTATAATGCATTCTCCACTATCAGGAGTAAGAACTCCGCACATAATTTTGATTGAGGTACTTTTTCCAGCACCGTTTGGTCCTATGTAGCCAACCATTTCACCATCATTAATTGTGAAGGATATATTTTCAAGAGCTTTTACTACTTCGTATTCTCTATTGAACAGAGCTTTAAAAGCATTACCAAGTCCGGCATTTCGTTTGGCAACTTTGAAGGATTTAGAAATTCCTTTTAATTCAATCATTTAAACACCTCACTTTTCTAGAGCAGAGAGTAAAGAGTAGAGTGAATGTGGATTTAATTTTCGTTTCCTTCGGGTAAATCTTAAAACTTAATAGTGTCAGCTGTGCCGAATTTTATATTTTGTGCCATGCGCAAGCATTAAGTTTTAGGTTTTTCGCGGCGGTAGTGGAGAAAAAACATCCTTCACTGTACTCTGTGTTCTGTACTTTGTACTCTGGTTTCTGTGCTTATTAATTATATAGATAAACAGCCTTTAACGAAAGTTTCCATTTAAGGCTTATTTTATAGTGCAATGGGTGTCAAAGTAATCCCAATAATATTTCTAGATTTTTCTTAAAATATCTAAATTTTAGTTGACAGACTTGCATTTTTACTATAATATATAAGTATAAAATAACGGTAAAATAATTAAACTTTTGACCAACATGCCAAAAATGGCTAACATAATATGGAAATATGCCCCTATCCAGCTTGGATAGGGGCTTTTTATATAATTACATGTGTTGATTTTAGAACATAATTCACAATGCATTGTTACTTATGTAAGCTAAATGCATGAAAAGGATTTTTAATTAATTTGAAAGTAGTAAATAATATATAGGTAAGGATTGGAAGTGGAAAACTTGAAAATATCATTTTTAGGTGGAGCAAGAGAAGTTGGTGCCAGCTGCATGCTTGTTAAGGTTATGGATAAGAACATTCTTCTAGATTGTGGGATAAGGCAGGGAGCGTCTAAAGATATACTGCCAGACTTTAGTACCATTCAAGAAAATGGCGGTGCAGATATAATTATAATAAGTCACGCGCACATGGATCACATAGGGGCACTTCCTTTAATAAGCAAGGAATATCCTAATGCCAGAATTTATATGAACAACATGACTAAGGATCTTACAAGGGTACTTCTTTACGACAGTTTAAAAATTATGAACAGCAGAGAAGCTGAGATACCTCTTTATGCAGAAAAAGATGTGGAAAATATGCTTGATAGAATCTTTACAATTAATTATCAAGTTGAATTTGAAATTGCAGAGGATATAAAGCTTAGTTTTTATCAGGCTGGACATATTGCAGGGGCAAGCGGGGTATACATAACCTCAAAGGAAGGAAGCCTTTTTTACTCTGGAGATTTTTCTATATTTAAACAAAGATCTATTGAAGGTGCAAAAATACCTAAGCTAAGACCGGATGCAGCAATATTTGAATCAACCTATGGAGATAAACTTCACAGTAATAGAGAAATAGAAGAAGATAGGTTAATAGATGTAGTAAGTGAATGTATTAAAAATAATGGTAAAATGCTGATTCCGGCTTTTGCACTAGGTAGGGCACAGGAAGTTTTGTTAATTATAAAAAGTGCAATTAATAAAGGTAAGCTCCCTAAGGTTAAAGTTTATGTTGATGGGATGATAAAAAACATAAATATGGTATATAAAAATAATCCACTTTATTTAAAAGGAAGTCTTGGTAAAAAAATATTAAGGGGAACGGAACCTTTTTATGATGATAATATTTCTCCTGTAGAGAATAAAGAAGAAAGAGAAAAGCTTTTAAATTCCAAGGAAACAGTAATTATTATATCAAGTTCTGGGATGATGACAGGAGGCCCTAGCCAGTATTACGGAGAAAAAATAGCAGGGATGGAAAACGGGTATATTGTTATAACAGGATATCAAGATGAAGAAGCTCCAGGTAGAAAACTTTTAAATCTCATAGAACTTCCTAAAGAGGAGAGAACTATGGATATAAATGGGAAGAGTATTCCTGTAAAATGTAACATAGAGAAGGTTGGACTTTCAGCTCATAGTGATAAGAATGAGATAAAGGCACTGGCTGGGCAGCTTAGTTCAAGGAATATATTTCTTGTTCATGGGGAGGAAAGTGTTATTGAAGGTCTTGCAGGTGAAATAGCCAGTGAAGAAGCGGGAAGGGTATACGTGCCTAAGGACGGAGAAACAATAGAGGTAAATATAAGAGTTCCTAGAAAACAGCTAAAAAGGCAGCTTGAGTATTTGTTAAATAACAAGGACGAAATTAGTGAGGAAAATGTAGAAGGGCTTTGGAAATTTGTATGTGAAAACTACAATGCAAGGCTATTTACTATAGAAGAGCTTCTTGTTATATGGAAGGGAAATGCACTTTTTAATTCTATGGAGCTTGAAAGCATGAAAAACGTTCTTTTAAATTCACCATACTTTGAAAATGATCTTAGAAGATTTTTTATGTTTAAAGCAAGGTCAAAGGAAGATGTAGAAGAGGAACTTAGGCCTAAAGAATTAAAACCAAATGAAATAAATGATTTAGTTAGAGAATATTTTAATGGATATGATTTTAAAAAGATAAGCATTAAATTGGGAGAGAAAAAGGTAATACTTGTTTTTGATTTTCCAAGAGCAGTAAATGCGGATATAAATAATATTATAGCTGATTTTGAAAGTGAATTTCAATGGAAGGTTGAAATAAATAAGGAAACCAACAATAATGCTTTAGAAAATTTAATAAGAAGTCTATTCTTAAATTTAAATATAAAGAAAATATCATTTTTGCTTAATGACAATAAGGTTTTAGTTTTAACTGATGATAAGGTAGAAGGTTTTGAAGCTGAAAAAGAAGAATTTAAAAATAAAACTGGCTTTGATGTAGTTCTTAAAGGTAGTAATAGTATAAAAACTGCAATTAACGATAGCTGCGTAATGCCAGCGGGAAATTCACCTGTGATGGAGCAAAATGAGGCACTAAAATATATAGATACCTGTTTTGAAGGTGAAAAGCATAAGCCTTACAAGAAAAGTATTAAATCTAAAGGAAATATGGAACTTAGTTTTATTTCACCTATAATAGGAAGAAAATATTCGGGAAAAATAGGGCTTATTGCAAAGAGCATAGGCTGGAACATGTCTATATCAAATTCTGTAAATCAAAATGAAGTTATTAATATTGTAGTAAGACTTTGTGCAAAAGAAGGAATAAAGCTAAAAAAGAATCCATCTTTTAATCTTGCGGCTATGAAGGTTACTTTGAGTTTAGAAAACGGAAATAATGAGAAATTAGAAGAAATTAAAAGTGAATTTGAGGAAAGTACAGGATGCTATTTAAATACAGTTTTATAAAAATATTTAGTATTTTGTCATTATTGTAGTATAATGGTATGTAGTAAATTATGGGAGTGGAGGGTGAATATTATGAATAGGATTTCTAAAGTAGTAGTAGTTACTTTTAGTTTAATATTTTTAAAATCATTAACGGCTCATGCTCAAATAGTAGATAATCAAATTGTTAATAAGTACAAGACTTGGAGCATAAAGTTTAGTAAGACAGTTAAATTTGATGATACAGTTAAAAATAAAGTTCATGTATTTGATGGCAAGCATAATGTCATTAGTGTTAGTGTAAACAAGGGAAATAGTGACAATGAGATTTTAGTTAGCCCACCAAGTGAAGGTTATAATTTGGGAGAAAAATATACTTTAAACGTAGAAAAGGATATTTATTCAACTGATAATAAAAACTTAAATAATGATGTGAATATGAATTTTAATATAAGCGAAAATGCAAGTAATAATGCCAATTTAGTTAACGGTGGGGAGATTACATCGGATGGAGAATGGCTTTATTACAGTGGGATTGATGGACTTTACAAAATTAAAAGTGATGGAACTGGTAATTTTAAGTTAAGTAAGGACACTGCAAAATATATAAATGTAACTGATGGCTGGGTTTATTTTGTAAATAATAATGATAGAAAAGTATATAGAGTAAGGCCAGATGGTACAGGGCCATATAAAATATCAGATGTAGAGGTTAAGGAAATTTATGTACAGGGAGATTATATATACTATCATAATTATAATGGACCAGGTGAATATGTTTCTAAAATGAAAGTTGATGGCACTGGTGCCGAGGAGATAGGAAAGAGTGATATCTTTGAAGGAGAATTTGCATTAGACGGAGATTATATTTACTGCAATAATGGTGGTATTGTAAATAAAATCAAAGCGGATGCCGCTTCAGGGGATGTAGGCACGACTATACTGAACCAGGTAAGAGGACCACTGTATATATATGATGGTATGATTTATTATGGAACTAATAGCTCAGAATATATATCAAAGTTTAACTTAGGTAGGTCAAATGAGGATGGAACTGCAGCAGCAAACTTAAATGTAAAAAACTTAAATTATGTTAACTTTGCAGGTGATAGTATGTATTATAGTGCAGATGAAAATAATATATTGTATAAGGCAAACTTAGATGGAACTGATCCAATTAAAATAGGTCAAGGTATTAACAACTTTTATATTTTAGGGAACCAAATTTATTATATAAACAGCAGCGATAATTCATGGCATAAAATGAATTTAGACGGTAGTGAGGATAGGCTGCTTAATTTCAACTAATATAATGATGAGAATACTAGTTAAAACTTGATAAATTAAGGGGTTCACATTGGAAATAATGCGGATATAGGTTCGGGTAGTGTTGTTATAAAGAATATTGCTGATAATGTAATAGCAGTGAGATTGAAAATAGAATAAAAAGTGTACATTAAATTAATCGAATTCTACTAGTTTTATGTATACTTTTTATTTATAAATAAACCGCTTCAACTATTGAAATTTATGTGCATCATAATGCCCAGAGGATGGCATTTTGGTACAAATAAATTTTAAGTTTCAAGGTGGTTTATATTTATGAGTTGAATTAATGGATTTTTAACATACAACAAACTTTTTTTAAAAATTTGGCGTAAAAATGAACTGCCAACGATTTCATAATAATTATTGAACTGGAAACTGCTGAGAATACTGGAAATAAATTATTGACAGTAAAAAACAAGAGTAATATAATAAGTCTGGAATGGAAAAAGTTTAATATGAAATATAATAATATTAAAATTCGTATTTAACTTAAGATAACACACTAAAAGTATATAAAAGGAGGAGTTATTATGGCTCAAATCTCTGTGACACCTGAAGAGTTAAAATCTCAGGCTCAAGTTTACATTCAATCTAAAGAAGAAATTGATCAAGCAATTCAAAAAGTAAATTCAATGAATAGTACAATTGCTGAAGAATGGAAAGGACAAGCATTCCAAGCATACTTGGAACAATACAATCAACTTCATCAAACTGTTGTTCAGTTTGAAAACCTTCTTGAGAGCGTCAATCAACAATTAAACAAATACGCAGATACTGTTGCAGAACGTGATGCACAAGATGCTCAAAGTTTCGGTTTCTAATAAATCAAGATGCTACTTTTGGTGGCATCTTTTGTTAAAAAGGTCTATAAAAAATAGACTATTACTATTCATCTGTATGTTTTTGGGGATATTCTTTTTGGCGAGCCCTCGATGTTTTGCAGTTGATAATGGAAGCCTACAGCTTAATCCTAATGTGATTACCAATTCAGATGGAGGCATTGGAACAACAAGCGATTTCCAAATACGAAACCAGCTTTTTACGCCTAAAATTAACAAGCTTGCAAAAGAGCAGGCTAAGGATAATGTTCCAAAACAAAGAGAGACACTCAACTTCTCAAACAAGGCGAAAAATACACTCTATAATGTAAACACAACAAAGGTTGTGAAACAACTCTTTGTCAATTACAAGCCTCAAGTCATTGAATCTAGTACAAACACGAGTCATTCTAAAACGATGATTTGGTATTGGGTAATTTCACTAGCTGTTGTTCCCTTGATTGTTTTAGCGATTTTCTTGGGACGAAAAAATGCTAAAAGGAGGTTAAGAAAGAAAAATGAGCGAACGCATTGATATAAGTATTGAGCTTAATGGGCAACAGCTCGATTTCTCGATTCCTACAGAAATAACGATGGGACGTTTTAACGAACTCATGCATCAAGTGCTTAAAGGTGGAGTAATGCCCAAAAGTTGGACGCTTAAACTGAAAGACAAAAACATAAAGGTGGATGATACTGATTTAATAAAAGAATTGCCAATAGGCAGTGGGGATGTTTTTTGTATTCTTCCCACACAAGAAAGACAGGAGAATTTGAATGAAAATATCTAATAGCAAAACGAGTCTTGAGTTTGAAAGAAATAAAGACCTTGTTCAAGTACGCTTAGAAAGTACGCAATTTAAGGAAGCAGTGCTTAAGGAACTTTCTGACAAAGTTATTGTTAATAAAGATAATGAGACATGGGTGCTTTCTTACCATGTTCCGGAAGCTGCTAAAAGTCTTGCTTCTGCTTCGCGGCTTGCAAAGACGCGTCTTGAAAAATTAAAATTGGCACAAAAACTTGTCACACTTTCTGGTATGGAAAATCAATTCAAAATTCCTTTTCTTCATCCAGAAAATATACTATTGATTGGAGAAACACTATTTGTTGTTCATTTTGGTTTGCATAAGCTCCTTGTTCCATTTGATATGACTCAAGTGGACTTTTTAAAGTCGTATAAAGCACTTATTTTTTACATATTTAATTCTAAAGTACCATTTGAGTCACTTGTTTCTGGTTCCCTGGCAATGAATGATAAGTTCAGTCAAACGATTAATAGTTTTGAAAGCACTCAAGAAATAGCTGAATTTATTGATGAGGAGTTACAAAAAGAAACAGAAAGAGTTAATAGAAATATAGCTTTTGTATCCAAAGGACGCTACCGTTTCTTTAAATACTTTGGAACTTTGGCGATTATTCTTGCACTTGTTTTAGGTTGGTTCACTTACTCTTATTACAGTAACAATAAAAAGCAAAATGCTATTATTACTGCACAGACCGATTTCTTGACCAATAACTATGACAAAACACAGGCTGACTTGCAAAACTATGCTCCTAGTAAACTGCCCAAGGCAGCACGTTATATACTAGCTGTAAGTTCTGTCAATTTATCAGACTTAACAATGGCACAGAAACAAGCCATATTAGATAATGTTTCGACTAAATCAGATGATAATACCCTAAATTACTGGGTTTATAGTGGTCGTGGTGATTTTAAGCAAGCCTTGAACCTTGCACAAAATTTGGGTGATGTTCAGTTGACGTTATTAGCATACACTAATCTTTACGAAACGACTAAGCTTAATACCACAATGGATGGTGCGAAGAAACAACAACTTTTGGATGAGTACAATAAGAAAATTCAAGAGCTAACAAAAAATCTTGGAAAATAGGAGGTACTTATGAGCAGTAAAGGTTTTGAAATCGGAGAAGAGGTAAAAGAACAAAATTTCTTTATTGATAATCGCTTGGATGCGAGCCAGCTTCTCTTCGTAGTTTATATTTTAGGAGAGCACCTCCATACGATTAGTTTGTCAGAGGAACGTCCATCTATTCGGTATCAAGAGTCGCTCTTTGGTGTGATTGGGGGTACACTATTTATCAATGGAAATACCGTTACTACAGGATACTCTAAAGTAGGAGAGCTTGAAGTTTTTGTCGTTTCTCCGCAAACTGCTGAGACAATGTTCTTCTTAATTAATAAAGAGGATTATTTTGTTCTGGGATCGGACACATTTGCGAGTATCCAAACTAAGGGAAAGGTGCAAGTGGTCATTCATGAGAACACCTTTATAATTGATGACAATGGAGAATTTGTTTATTTAAATAATGTTCCAATCAAGGGGCATCATTACGTTAAAGGGGTTCAAACAGGTTATCAAATATTGACACATGATTTTTTGCTTGAAAAGCGTAAAGCACAATGGAAATTGACTACATTTTCAGATAATATTGTTTTTAACCATGAGCACCTTCTAGGGCAGCTCCCTGAGGTTGAATTCCTAAAAGATTTTCCTAAATACAGACGCAGCCCGAGGCTTCGCTTAGAGCCTCCTTGCGATAAATTTAAGATTGAGAAAATCGGTGAGGCACCGAAAGCTAGTAAAAATGAAATTTTAAGAGCGATTGTTCCTCCTCTTGGTATGCTTGCTGTGACTGGGGTTACAAGTGTTCTTTCAGGACGTAATCCGCTCATAATGTTAGGTATGGGCTCCATGAGTGTTATAACAGCTACTTTCACTGTTTCACAGTATATAAGTGAGAAGAAAGAGCGGAAGATTGAGAACAAAAAGCGAAAGGAAGACTACGCACAATACCTTATCAAGACGGTAGCTAAAATTTCTGATAAATATGATGAAGAAACAGAGGTATTGAATTTTAGAAATCCTTCGCCTGAAAATTTATCTGAAATGATTGAAACTTACAATTCTCGAATATATGAGCGGATGGCAAGTGACAAAGATTTCTTAGTAGTTACGCTAGGCATAGGAAATCAAACTTCTCATTTATCTGTTGATTCAGATATTAATGAACGAGCCACAGATGAGGAGTCACTGAACGTGAAGCGTCTGGTTGAACACTTTTCGATGCAGCACGAAGTGCCAATAACGCTTAATTTGACTGCACAAACTTTAGGATTGGTTGGAACCTATCCTGTACTAAAAACTGCCGTTGCCAATTTATTACTGCAAGTGGCTTTTTTCCATTCTTATCGAGATGTCAATTTCTTGAGCCTTGTGCCAGAGAAAAGCTATCGAAAAGATTGGGCTAAGTGGCGACTTCTACCTCATTTTAAAATTCAAGAGTTGAATATGCGTGGTTTTGTTCATAATGCGCACACACGTGATCTTCTTTTAAATTCTTTCTACCAGATTTTGAATAAGCGTAAGCAAGTGCTAAAAGAGGCAGGAAAAGAAAAACCACATTTTGTGCCACATTATATTTTTACGATTTTTGATGACTCTTACCTGTTAGGTCATGGCATTAATGAATTCTTGGCAGAGGATATGAGTGAGCTTGGTGTGACAGTTATCTGGTGTAAGGAAGATCAGAAACTCCTTGCAGAAACTGTGACCGCACTTGTGGAATACAAAAACCAAAGTGCAGGAGAAATCGTAAATGATAATAAAATTTATGTTGCCAAATCTTTTGAACCATACGGAGAGGTACCGTTCCTTGAAAAGAGCCTTCATAAGCTCACTAACTTGGAGCATGTGGAAGTAGAGAAAAATGCTATTCCCGAAAGTTTGAGTTTGCTGGACCAATACGAAGTGAAAACTGTTGAGGATTTGAATATTCAGGAACGCTGGGAAAGTGCTGAGCCTAATAAATCAATTAAATCTCTCATTGGTTGGCGTGGAAAATCGGAATATATGTATTGGGATTTGCATGAGAGGGTGCACGGACCGCATGCTTTGGTTGGTGGTACTACGGGTTCAGGTAAGTCTGAATTCTTAACCACTTACCTGATTGGGCTTGCCATTAATTTCTCTCCAGAAGATATTGGAATGCTCATCATTGACTGGAAGGGTGGCGGTATTGCTAATACCTTGGATAAACTACCGCATTTTATGGGTTCAATTACCAACTTGGATGGTGCAGGAACTGCCAGAGCATTAGCAAGTATAAAGGCTGAAATGGATAAGCGTATGAAAGAGTTCGCCAAGTTTGGGGTGAATAACATCAACAGCTATATGAGTCTTTATAAGAGTCGCTTCAATCCTAAACCTGACACGAAATATCCTGAAAAACCAATTCCGCATTTAATTTTGGTCTCTGATGAATTTGCGGAGCTTAAGTCAAATGTTCCTGAATTCTTAGATGAGTTGACTTCTGTGGCACGTATTGGACGTTCTCTTGGAGTCCATTTGATTCTAGCAACTCAAAAGCCAAGTGGAGTTGTCAATGACCAAATAGAAGCCAACTCAACGAGTAAAATTGCTCTTAAAATGGCAAGCGAGCAGGATTCCAATGAACTTTTAAAAACACATGATGCAGCACATATAACGCAGCCAGGACGTGGATATCTCAAGGTTGGTGAAAACGAGGTCTATGAACTTTTTCAAAGTGGTTATGCAGGAGTTCCTTATGATCCAGATGCCGACACAGTAGAAAATGTTGATGAGCGTATTTATCAAGTTAATGATATTGGGCAAACGGAACTGGTTTACGACCCAGGCGAGGAAGTGGTTCAAGTGCATGACACAAGCGAGTTGCCTACACAACTTGAAGCGGTCATTTCAGAAGTTAATCGTGTGTTTGAGGCATCGAACTTAACACTACCTGCTAAACCGTGGTTGCCTAATTTGGAAAATAGAATTGTAACACCTCAGGTTATTCAAACAGAAGAAAGATTACTTAGTACTCCATTGGGATTAATGGATATTCCAAGTGATCAAGCTCAAGAAGTTTATCAGTATAATATTGAGGATGCAGCGCATACGGTGATTTTTTCAAGCCCGGGATATGGCAAATCTACGACGTTACAAACAATTGCGATGAATTTGTCAAGGCTTAATACTCCGGAGCAAATCCAGTTCAATCTTTTAGATTTTGGAACAAACGGACTTTTGGCGCTAAAAGATCTTCCTCATGTAGCAGATATTGTTACACTGGAAGAAAATGAGAAATTAACAAAGATGCTTAGACGTATTCGTAATACGCTCGCTGATAGGAAACAAGTGTTCAAAGATGAAGGCGTTGCAACGCTTGGGCAGTACCAGAGTAAGACAAAACGACAACTCCCAATAATTATAAATTTACTTGATAATTATGATGCCTTAGCTCAAAGTAAACGTCGTGATGAGATTGATGAAGTGCTTATTCAAGTGCTCCGTGAAGGTGCTGCACTTGGAATTTATCTTATTTTGACAGCTGGTAGGTTTAATGCCATCCGGATGAATATGATGAGTAATATCCAAACAAAGATTGCCCTCTTTCTCAATGATGAGACAGATATTGCCACACTTTTTGGACGTGAACGTTTAGAGCAATCCGAAGTTATGGGACGTGCACAAATGAAACTTGAGTTTCCTGTCGCCCTTCAAGTTTTTCTTCCAGCAGCTGGAGAAAATGATATGGAGATGCTTGAAAATCTTAAACAGGAGATTAAGACAATTAATGATGAGTGGAAGGGAAATCGTCCTAAGAAAATTCCAATGGTACCTGATAAATTGACACCTGAGTTGTTTTCATCATATTTGCCTAAGGAGAGTCGGAACACACTGTATCTGGGGTTAAATCAGAGTAGCTCAGAAATCGAACAATTTGTCTGTTTTGAAGGGCATACATTGGGACTTTTCTGTGCTAATCCGAAACAATATAAGGTAAGTGTTCCGTTCCTTATCAATCAGATTTTTAATCTTAAAATTCCTGTTGCGATAATTGACTCGACAAATAATTTGAAAACCTATGCTTCTAAAGCGGCTACGTATATTGGACGAGAAAAGTTTCAGACTCAATTTTCGGAGATTAAAGAAGCTGTTGGCGCATTTCAGGATAACGAAATTGAAGAAGAGTTAATTGTAATTTTTAATGGTTTCGCAGCTCTTGTTGAAAAAATGCTTTACAATCAAGATGATATTGCCAATTTGCTTAATCAGAGAAATACAAAAGTTCAATTCATTCTGATTGATTTTGTGGGTAATGTAGGAAATAAATTTAATTCAGCGACGGCAGCTGTTCGAGATAATGTCTATCAAATTCTTTTTGGAGGCTCATTGCAGGATCAACATTTTATAGTTAGTCTTGCTCCCGAACTTAGAAAAGCAATGCCTGAAAATAAAGTTTTACACGTACTTAAAGATGATGAATTCTTTAATCTAGTGATTCCAATGGAGGAATAAAATGAGTGAAGAAAAACAATTTCGATTTTTACCGCTAGGAACATTTGTCAAAGTAGCAAAACGTGGCGACAAGATTTATATGATTGTCGCACGTGCGCTCACAAAAAATAAAGAGGGAAATCCTCG
Organism: Clostridium neuense; assembly: GCF_045310695.1. Taxonomy (NCBI): domain Bacteria; kingdom Bacillati; phylum Bacillota; class Clostridia; order Eubacteriales; family Clostridiaceae; genus Clostridium; species Clostridium neuense. The sequence continues at coordinate 46,717 of NZ_JBJIAA010000021.1, read as the reverse complement.
TTCAAATTATCGATTGGCAGAGCATCCAAAAGGGTATGGAAAAGATGATATCCTTTTAATGGCAACAGATGTGGACGTAGTAGAGGTTATTCAGGAAGGATATTCTGATGAGAGTGATAAAGAGTTTTTGAAAGATAAGTTAGAACGCTTAAAAGAAGCACCAGTAGTTGTACCCAAAGAAGAAATTGAGGAGATTCCTGAACCTGACTTTACCCAGCTTCTTGATATGGGAAATACAGTCAAGGCTTCTTCTACAAAAAGTGATGGCAGTAATGAACAAGGAGATTCTGTTCAAAAACTAAAAAAGGATCCCTTTTATAAATTCAAATAGAAAGGATAAGAAAAATGGGGGAAATAGCTTCAAATACAATTTCTGCGACAGATGCAATTTCTAAGATCGTGGATACCGACAATCAATCGCTTAGTAATCAGTCGGTATTTTTTGACTTTAGTAATATCTCAAGTATGACTAAAGGTGCTGCTGTTTCTAATCAGATTATCGGGGATATGTCAAAACTGATTTCATGCGTTTATGGACAGGCGGATAAAATTCAACAGCTTGCCAATCTTATTGAACAACGCGATAAGCAAGATAGCGTGGATTGGAGTTAATATGGTAAAAGATATTAGTGCTGGTAAGCGGTTAGAATATACACAGCAAATTTCGGAAAAGATTCAAAAGCTTGAGGATCTTAAAAGTGAAGAGAGAAATATCTTCCAAGCAATAGAAAAATATCAAGAAACGATGAAACAGAGTTTTTCTAATTTGCAAGAGTTGAATGAGGAACTTGTTAATCAAGGAAGTCGCACAGCCCAAATGGATATGGATGCAAATCAAGAAATGCTGCGTTTTGTGAGAAATATGGTGGACGAGCAAAAAGAAGGAGTATCAGAAACTTATTCTAAGCTTAAAAAAGAGGTAGAGGATGATATTGAGAATCTTCAACACAAACGTAATGCGTTACTTTGGGAGGAACCTAAGTCAGGCGATAGAAAGGAGTAAACTATGGGATTAAAATACAATAGTAGTGAAGCTCAAGAACTTATTGATGCGATGACGAATAATCTAAACATTGCGAAGGAGGCTGCAACAGGCTTAAACAGCGGATCACAGTATCTCACGAGAGCTCTGACAGGTGGAAACTTGCAAGGTGTTGCTTACAATGCAGGAAAGCAGCTTTTTGAGGGGCTCATAATTCCGACTATCAGTAAAGTTTCTCAAGCTATTGATGATATGCACAGTAATTTAGAGCTATTCAAGCAAGCAAATGGTCAAGTTAGTCATTATGGTGTATTGGACGAAGATAATCTAAATAGACAGATCAATGAGAAAAGGAGGCAGAGAGATGCTACTTCCTTTTTGATAGAGACATATAGTCTTTGTTTACAGACAAATCTAACTGCTAGCCTTGAGGATTATCTTATAGGCGCCAATAGACGATTAGAGGATACGCTAGGTAGTATAGAAGATGACATCAATAGGTTAGAAGAAAAACTTAAAGCGCTGCATAATTTTTCAGATAGTACGTCGCATCTTTTTCAGGATGATTCAAACGTAATGAAAGATGTAATGAAAGGTGTAACAATACTGAATAAAACAATTTTAAACTCTGATGGAACCTTGCCTGCAGGGATAGATATTTCATGGTTTATGGCTTTAGAAGCTGTAGAACTAAGTTCAAGCCTTTCAAAGCCAAATAGTGCTTATGATGCAGCTTTATCAAAAATCATTACTTACGATAAGGACGGACTCATTCAGTCGGTAAATTTTGAAGAAGTTGAAAAATGGATGAAAAGCGGGAAATTAACCCAAGCTCAAATAGAAGCATTAAAGACGCTATATTTAACATTATCAGGGTATTTAGATAAAAATAGTGACTCGGCAGATAAGGTCAATAGCTTTCTTATAGAATTACAGAAGCTTCAAGAAAGACATGGTTTCTGTATTTTCGGATTTAAATATGACTATAAAGATAAACATTTTTACACGACTCAAAATTCAGTGCAGAGTAAGTTTGGCTATGCGGATTTCTACGATGAGTGTGGGCCTGCTTTGGGGATGGACTTAAACACAAGCCAAGTTCAGTTTGTATATAATGGCAAAGAGTATCGCTTTCAAATTTGGAAAGGAACCTATGGGGGTGGAACAATGGTAGGCGGAGAGCAAGGACTTTATGTCTGGGATCCTAAAGACCCTGTTCGAGATCTTGAGAAAATTGTGGCAACAGGTTTAGGTCAAGGAAATTTTGATCCAGTGGCAGCCCCTGATGATCGGATTCGTATGGTAAATGAGTTGTTTAATAAAACTAAGAATAGACGTATTACTGCACCAAGTGACACATATGATCATGAGCCCAAAGGAGCATATTGGAATTTAGATACCGTTTCTAAACCAGGCTATACCAAAGATAATGTTTATACTAAAGGAACACTCTATATTGATGATACAGGTTTTAGGAACAAAATGTATTCTGAATTGAAAGCTAATATTGATTTAGAAGATGTAAAAATTGAAGGAAATAGGGTGACTTATATATGGGGAAAATAAGAAAACTATTAATTGGTTCAATAGCAGTTTTGGCGATAGTTGGTCTAGGAGGTTGTACGATGATAAATAAAGGTATGGATGCTGTTAAATCAAAGGTTACTTCTTCGAAAAGCAGTAAATATTACAGCAATGAAGAAGAGGCAAAAACAAAGATTATTTCCATGCTTAATGAGAAGTATAAAATTAAATTTTCAATTGCGGGGAATGAAAGTTATAAGAAAACGGGCGCAGGAATTGTTTTTTCAACAGCTATCAAAGATACTAGTGGTTTGACGGCTACAGCAAGCTTAGCGCAAGATAAAAATATTTCTTTTAAGAAGGAAACTGGAAGCGGAGTTTTCCAAGGTTTAAAGGATACCTATGTAGAAACATATTATACAAAAAAAACACGGGATGCAGTTGAACCATTATTCCAAGGAGAGCCTTTTACAAAATACTATATTTATCTTGATACTCCTGAAAATGCAAAAAAAGTACTTGGTTTATCTGTAAAAGATTATTTTTTAGAGAGTGGAGATTCTTATAATTTTGAAGTTATTCTTCCGCATAAGAACAGTGCAAAAGAATATGCCGACATTATATTCCCATTTTATCAAAAGTTAATTACTAAGCAGCACAATCCCTTTACATTAGAATGCTTTTCAGATAATAAACAAATATTTGTGCAACAATACATTGATTCAAAACATTTTTATGGCAATAAAACTTACGCAGATATAGTAGAAAATGTTACTAGAACGATGATAGATGCACAGCCTCAGCCCAAAGATGAAGATCTCAGATCTCCTTACTATAACTAATAGACTATATTCCTATTAAAAAATTATTTTTAGTATAAATATCTTCTTCATAAAATTGTAATGGAAGCTAATAAGGAAATGTGGTGACATATACATGGGGAAAATAAGAAAACTATTAATTGGTTCAATAGCAGTTTTAGGAATAGTTAGTCTAGGAGGTTGTACGATGATAAATAAAGGTATAGATGCTGTCAAATCAAAAGTTACTTCTTCAGAAAGTGGGAAATATTACAGCAATGAAGAAGAGGCGAAAACAAAGATTATTTCTATGCTTAATGATAAGTATAAAATTAAATTTTCAATTGCGGGGAATGAAAGTTATAAGAAAACAGGCGCAGGAATTGTTTTTTCAACAGCTATCAAAGATTCTAGTGGTTTAAAAGCTACAGCAAGCTTAGCACAAGATAAAAATATTTCGTTTGTGAAGGAAACTGGAAACGGAGTTGCCCCAGGTTTAAAGGATACTTATTTACAAACATATTATACGAAAAAAACACGGGATGCAGTTGAGCCATTATTTCAAGGAGAGCCTTTTACAAAATATTTTATTTACCTTGCTACTCCTCAAAATGCAAAAAAAATACTTGGTTTATCTGTAGAAAATTATTTTTTAGACAGTGGAGATTCTTATAATTTTGAAGTTATCCTTCCACATAAGAACAGTGTTAAAGAATATGCGGACATTATATACCCATTTTATCAAAAGTTAATTACTAAGCAGCACAATCCCTTTACATTAGAATGCTTTTCAGATAATAAACAAGTATTTTTGGAATCCTATATTGATTCAAAACATTTTAATGGCAACGACACTTATGCAGATATAGTGGACAATATTACTGGAACAATGATGCATGATCATCAGCAGCCCAAAGATGAATATCTCGGATCTCCTTACTATAACTGATAAACTATATGAATATTAAAAAATTATTTTTAGTTAAAGGATGACCCTTTTTATAAATTTAGAGTATAAGCGAGGAGAAAGTTATGTCTAGAATTAGTTCAGATATTGGAGCTGCCAAAGTGGCAACTTCATCCGTTAAAAATGTCAATATAAGTAGAAAAACAACCGTACATTTTAGTCAAAGTAATATCTCTGGAATGAAAGCTGGAGAGAATGTGGCAAACCAAATGCTGAGTGATTTAGACAAGTTGATAAATTGTGTAAAGACACAAGCAGGAAAGTTTACACAGCTTGCTTCCATCAAGCAGGAAATGGACGCGGCAGACCAAAGTCTATTCAAAAAGTGAGGAGTGATAAATGGTGAAAGATAAAAGTGCTGAGGAACGCTGCGAATATAATCAAAAAATTATCCAAACAGAGCGAGAGTTAGAGGAGCTTAAAGATCAAAAACGCCAAATCCAAGTGTTGTTAGATAACTTTGAAACAACCACTTCACAAGAGTTTCAGAAGCTTTTGGAAATTGATGATGATCTGATGAAGCGTGGGAGTTTTTCAGCCCAATGGGATTTTGAAGAAAGCCAAGAAAAAGCGCGTTATATAAAGACCTTGCTAGCACAACAACAAGATGATTTTACCTATGTTTTTTCACAGGAAAGTCAACGCTTAGAAGACAAAATGGAAACACTTCAAAAGGAAAGGGATGGACTACCATGGGATTAATTTATTCAAGTTCAGATTCTGAGAATTTGATTAATGGCTTAAGAGCCAACATTGGCTCGGCAAAAGTAGCATTAGAGGATTTGGTCAGTGCAAGTCAGACGCTAACAAATTCTATCGGTGAAGGTAAAGCATTGGATGGTTCTGCGTTTAATGCAGGAAAAGATTTATTTTCGGCGTTGATTATTCCAACGATTCATCGAGCTTCCTCTGTATTTGATGACACGAAAAAGCATCTCAGCCAGTACGAGAGTGCAAATGGACAAGTGAGTGGCGAGGGTGTGCTAGATGAAGATAAGCTCAAGGCTAAGAAGTTTTCAACAGAAGCAATTAAAGCAGCAACAGATAGTACAGCTAGTACCTTGCGGGCAATGGCTTCAGCAGCTGAAGCGGCGTCTTCGTTCTCTGTTGCATCATCGCTTAACGAAGCGGCGCAGTCTCTTGAAAATTATTCTGAAATCCTCCAACAAGATTTGAATAAAATTGAGGATAAACTGAGGAAACTTTACAAATTTAATTCGGCAGTGAATGGGCTATTTAATGATGATTTGAATAATTTTAAGCTCGTTATGCAGAGTGTAACAGTACTGAATGAGACAGTTGTCGATTCAAAAACTGGAAGTTATACATTGCCAAATGGGATCGATAAGTCTTGGTTTACGTCAATAAAGTCTGCAAAGGATTATGAATATCTAGCATTAGTACAATTATTGAGTTTAGAAGGGACAGTTGAGGATAAACTGGGATTAACTAAAGATCAAAAAGATTGGTATGAACGGATTAAGATGCTAATGAAAAATAATCCAGCTAAGGTTTATGAAGAACTTTGTAAATGTGACGTGCTTTGGTCGACTTTACGTGCAATATTTAAAAAGTATCCTGAAGAAAGAGGTAGAGTACTAGATATTATGATTGTTTTATCTAATGTTTCAGATACTAAGGCTGCGAAGTTATTTAAGGATGGAGTTGAACTGTTTGAAAAAGTTACTTCTCCTGTTAAAACAGTTTTAAAAGCAGTCGGATTAGAAGATGCATTAAAGGCTTCAAAGGCTTTAAATCTCTTAGGTAAAGGAGCAGATCTTGTAAAGTTTTTTGGTAAGGATGGTACAGTTCCAATATTTGCAGAGCTTGGTTTGTCGGATATTTGTTCAAGTATAACAGATGGAATCAAGGAAAAGAGCATTGGGAAGGGTATCATCGGTGGAACCATTGACACATTAAAGAGTATAGGTCCTTTAGACGGAACATTAGTTGGTGCATCAATTGGTAGTTGCATCTTGCCAGGACCAGGAACAGTAATTGGAGCTGTTGTAGGTGCAGGTTTGGGATTTTTAAATAGAGGAGTTCAAACTGTATTTCCTAAAGCGTATGATAACATAAAAGATGGGGCTTATAAATTATATGATGATGGTATGAAGGAGTTGAATACTATGAAAAAGGCAGCTGGGCAGCAGTTGAATACTATGAAAAAGGCAGCTGGGCAGCAGTTGAATACTATCAAAAAAGCAGCTAGCGACTTTATAAAGGACCCAGTTAAGAGTTGCTCTAAATTTATTCCAAATATAGGATTTGGATGGTGATTTTTATGAGAAAACCCAAAATTTTTACTGCAACATTTGAAGAAAGCTTAAACTTTGAAGATGATCCTTTATTAAAATTGCAAAATAAGGATGTAGAGAAACCAAATAAAAAGGAAAGGCCTGTTCTGTTTTTTATTACTGCTTGTATTTGTATTTTAATATTATATGGCGTGCATCGCCTCACAGGGAGTTTAACAACTGAACGACCTGATAGTCCAGTTCCTAAGGCAGATATAAATTTTTTACCGGCTTGGCTATTTTGGCTATGTTTTCTGATATTCGTTTTATTTTGGATTTATACACACTTCATACGAATAAAACATGACCGAATATTTTGGGCTCATGTCAATGCAAATAATTATGCACTTTGGCTGGTACTTGAAGTGAATTTGATGTTTGTTACAATGGATTTGAAAATTTTGACGGTGTGGGGAATCCTAATTATATACTGTGTACTTGGGTTATTGATTTTTTTAATATTTCACAGACAAATGAGCTCCATTCAAAGAACATTATTTTCATCACAAGAGATTCGAGCTAGGCACAATGCTTTAAAAGGTAGGATAATTAACATTGCTTTGAAGTGGGGAGGAATAGCTTGCATATGTTATATAATTTTGAAAAGGGTTTTTCCACACATTGGAGATATTGGAACTGGAACAAGTGGATTCAGAAAGATAGTTGCAATGTGGTTTTTCGTTAACTTGGTTTTTATAGCACTAGAAATATATGTCGAATTTCCATATCTAGTTCAAGGCTATTACAAACGTAAATATACTGAAGAATATCGTAAGAGGGAGGGTAAAAGTCAAATTGAATGGTATGGTGAAAAGTATTTTAATAAACATATTTTAGGTACAAGTAAAGAAGATAAGACAGGAAAATCTGATTTAGCAAATGTTAAGATAATAGATTCTGAGAAGATTCATAAAGATGTATTAAGTAATCAAAAGATAGAAAATGGAGGTAAAAATAAATGATGAATGAAAAAACAGATAAATTATTACCATTAGGTAGTATTGTATTACTGGAAGAAGGAATGCAAAAATTAGTGGTAGTAGGTCGTGGTGCAGTGTACACTGATGAAGAAACTGGAGAAGATAAATTTGCAGATTATATGGGTGCAGTTTATCCAATGGGGATGAATCCAAAAACAACTATTTTCTTTCAACATAAAGATATTGATAAAGTTGTTTTTGAAGGATATTCTGATGAAGATGAAATTAGATTTTTAGAGATTTACGCTGATTGGAAAAAAAGTTTAGATGAAGAAAAAAATGAAAAGATAAATATAAAAGAAGTGGAATAATTTGAACTTTTTTATGAAAAAACCTAAAATTTTTACTGCAACATTTGAAGAAAGTTTAAATTTTGAAGATGATCCTGTGTTAAAATGGCAGAATCAGGATGTAAAAAGACCTGTTTTGCTTTTCATCCTTGCTTGTATTTGTATTTTAATATTATATGGGATATATCGCCTCACAGGGAGTTTAACAACTGAACGATCTGACAGTCCAATTCCCAAGGCGGATATAAATTTTTTGCCAGCTTGGCCATTTTGGATATGTTTTCTAATATTTGTTTTATTTTGGATTTATACACACTTCATACGAATAAAATGTAACCGACTATTTTGGTCGCATGTCAATGCAAATAATTGCTTACTTTGGATGGTACTTGAGTTCAATTTGATGTTTGTTACAATGGATTTGAAAATTTTGACGGCGTGGGGAATCATAATTACGTACTGTGCATTTGGGTTATTGACTTTTTTATTATTTCGCAGACAAATGGATTCTATTCAAAGAACATTATTTTCATCACAAGAGATTCGAGCTAGGCACAATGCTTTAAAAGGTAGGATAATTAACATTGCTTTGAAGTGGGGAGGAATCGCTTGCATATGTTATATAATTTTGAAAAGAGTTTTTGCACACATTGAAGATATTGGAACTGGAACAAGTGGATTGATTGAGTCAATTGCAATATGGCTTTTCATGAATCTGGTTTTTATAGCAATAGAAATATATGTCGAATTTCCATATCTAGTTCAAGGCTATTACAAACGTAAATATACTGAAGAATATCGTAAGAGGGAGGGTAAAAGCCAAATTGAATGGTATGGTGAAAAGTATTTTAATAAACATATTTTAGGTACAAGTAAAGAAGATAAGACAGGAAAAGCAGTGTATAACAGAAATTAAAGGAGAATAGAAATGCAAAAAAAAACAAAGATGATAAACTCTAAGATTCTTTGGGAAGAATTTGATAAGAAAATGAAAAAGTTTCGTCTGATTGGATCAGGTGTTATCATTTTTCTGATTATTTGTGGGGCTGGTCTTATGTTTTTGCTGAGTGGGGATAGTCATAAACAAGCACAAATCGCAAAGCCGATTATTGCTCTCGTTAATGAAGATCAGCCAAATACGTTTAATGGCACAAATTATAACTTTGGTAAAACTTTTGTAAAACTTGTCTCCAATGATAATAAGTATAATTGGCAAGTCCTGCCGCGATCCATTGCAAACAGAGCCTATGTCGATGGTTCTGTTGATGCTGTCATTTATCTTCCACAAAACTTTACGCATAATATTTTGACACTTCAAGCATTGAATCCTCAAAAAGCAGAGCTGGATTATAAAGTTCTTGCCTCTAACTCAGAGCTGAACAATAAAATCTTGCAGCATAAAATCGGGAATGTGCTTTATGATTTCAATACTTCAATTGTCAAGATGTATTACGCTTCTGTGGCAGGGAATGTTGCAAATGCCCAAACGAATATGGGTAATGTTGTCAAGAGTCAAGGCACAATTCTCACAGCACTTAATGATAATGTGTATGGACCTTTTCAAACAACCAATGAGTCTTATAGTTCAGTTATTTCCACTGCGAATGGTTTGAAATCTCAAAATGACAGTTGGATTCAAGCACAAAATAGCTTTACCAATTCAGTGGTTAATATGTTAAACGAAAATAGTTCTTCATTCAACGGAACGTTACCAAGCCTGACTAATTATTTTGATACCCAAAAGAAGATTACGGACATTAATCTTGCAAATGGAAATCAGGCTATTACAAATCAAGCAAACTCGGATAGTAATTACTATTATGGCCAGTACACCGTAGCTTATAACAAGGCTGTGCAATTGATGAAACAATTTTATGATACAGATACTTCTGGAAGCAAGACAGGTGTTTATGCAAACTTGAAAAATCAAATTTCAAGTTATAACACTTTGATTAGTGGGGTACATGATGACATTGGCACACAGATTGATAGCTTGACAGGCAAAGAAGCAGCACTATTAAATCTTGAAAAAGACCTGTATTTACAATTCTTTGGACAAGATATTAGCCCGGCACCAGATAACACTGATTTTACTAGTCTTGAAACTGAGGATAATGCGAGAAGTGCAATGACTAAAATGCTTGGGACTCCCTTTGACAAAAAAGATAATATCTCAGGAACTGCTTATCCTAGAGCCATAAGTAACATCTTGAATAATTTATCAGTAAATGTGGGAGACTACGATACCCTTTTAAATGCACTAGTAAAGAATGGTTCTTTGACGCTACAACAAAAGTACACCTACGAAGCTAAGCTTAGTGTTCTGAAAAATTATGCGACAGCCTTTGGGGTCAAGACAGCTACTGTAGATTTTAGTGCTGCTCCGACAGTAAATGGTAAGAATCAAAGTTTTACAAAACAAATTACAATTACCGTACCCAAAGCTACTGAATATACGTTAAGACTTCAGGCTTCAAATGGACTTTCTAACTCAGGGATTTCCATAGCTTCGCAACCTACTGGGACAGGTGCAGTAGTTAATCCAGATAATTCTGTGACTTTGGATAATCGAACAACAAGTACTACTGATAGTAATGGCAATGTCACGACTTCTCCTACGACTAGTCCGATGACTTACGTTGTTACGTATAAAGTAGATTTAGGACAAGCGACAAGCGGAACGGTAACAGCGAGCTTTGATAATGGTTCAGGTGGTACTACTTCGTCTGTTGAGAATTTTGGGCTTATTCCTGCAAATGCCATTTCTGAATATTTAGGAGGCAATCAGTTTGGCTATATATCGACCTTATTCAATAATATTGATACTGCAAGTAGTCTGATTGCTTTCCTTTATGGAGCACCAGGTGCGACTTATTCTGATATGCAAGGTTATACTAAGGCTTCTGACTTTCAACAAGCAAGCGAACAATCTATTTTCAAGATGTATGGCAATAGGGGAGGCACTCCAATTTCGAATCCAATTAATAATGATGAAGTGAGCCAGTTCATGAGTTACGGAAAAACCAATATTAAAAATGTTATGGATGCCATTACAATGTTGAATTCAAGTATTGCAAGTCTCCAAAATGACAAAGCAACCTTGAGCAACCATTTGCCGAGTAATTACTTTAGTCAAGTGTCAAGTGATTTGCAGGCTTGGTATAATGAAGCAATGGATACGCTGAATGCAGAATACAAAGCATGGACAACAAACAATACCACATTACTTCAAGAAAAACCTTGGGAGGAGTATAATCAGGACGATGTTGGACTTTGGTATGATAAAGAAGGTGGTGATTCACTTTATAGCACTATTTCCGGCATGGTGACTTCAACGGCTAAACAAGCTAAGGATACGGCATCAAGTGCGCAAATCATCAAGAGTGATGCATCTGAGTTTGATCAAATGGTGGATACGGTCACGAAGACGCAGAATAATGCAAAGAATGTCATTGACAATACGAATAATTTGTTAAGTACAGGGAACGGTGACTTCAAAAACAGTCAAAGTTACTATAAAAACTTTGCATCCATTTTATCTAACACTAGGACGAATGGTGTAAATGCGAATAATATATTTAATTTCTTTGCCAAGCCATTGTCGGTAAAAGATATTACACCAAAAGTATTAAGTGTCCCTCAGGGATTTGATTGGCGCTGGATTGTTATCTTCGTGATAGGGATTCTTATTGGTGTTTTAGGTAAAACTTGGATAAGGCATAAGCCAAAGATTGAAGAAAAATAACAGAGGATGGGAAAATGACTCCCATTCTTTTATTTTAGAACCAGTATTTATGATATTTGCTAAATATAATAGGCAGCTTAATCTTCAGAAAGTTGTGGTAACAGGCAGCGGAAAAAGAGTTAGATAATTTTGCTTCTTAGATTAATTCATTTGACTGAAAGGTGGAAGGATAATGATAGTAATTTAGATGTGAATACTGTTCACGAAAGAATTAAAAATCTAACAATTATAAAGGAGAAAATTAATTATGATTAAAAAATTTCCTAGGAGTGTGAAGATAAATGAAAACAAATAAAATTACTTTATTGGTACTTGGACTAGTCCTGTCACTTTTAATTTTAGATGGATGCAGCGGTTCCAAAAGCATTCAAGGGACATGGAAAGTGCAGGATGGTAGTGGGGAAAATTCTACAATGGTGTTTAAAGATAAGAAAGTAACTGTAGATGGGAAAACTTTCGATTATACACAAAATGCCGTCGGCACTAAAAATGGGGTTAACTATTATGGCATAAAGCAAGATAATAAAAATTATACTATCGTTTTCCCTGACAAAGATAAAAATATTGCAATAATGATTGAGCCAGATTCGACTGATAATTATCTCCAAGGGAAAATGCTGTATGCAATGAATAAAATAAAACAGCCAAATTACAAAGAATACGCAAAAAAATATCTGAAGTAAATTTACATGATTCCGTGCTTAATAAAGCCGTGCAGCCTCAATATAGAATTTTGGATGGTGATTTTTATGAAAAAGCCTAAGATTTTTACTGCAACATTTGAAGAAAGTTTAAACTTGAAGATGATCCTGTGTTAAAGTGGCAAAATCAGGATGTGAAAAGACCTGTTTTGCTTTTCATCATTGCTTGTATTTGTATTTTAATGTTATATGGGATATATCGCTTCACGGGGAGTTTAACAATTGAAGGATCTGACAGTCCAATTCCCAAGGCGGACATAAATTTTTTACCCGCTTGGCTATTTTGGCTATGTTTTCTAGCATTTATTTTATTTTGGATCTATACACACTTCATACGAATAAAATGTGATCGACTATTTTGGACGCATGTCAATGCAAACAATTATTTACTTTGGTTGGCACTTGAGTTTAATTTGATGTTTGTTACAATGGATTTGAAAATTTTGACGGCGTCGGGAATTCTAAGTATGTATTGTGTAGAAGCGATATTTATTTTTCTACATAATGAAATAGTTGAATTGTTTGAGATGGTTGGAATGTGGTTTTTTATTAATCTGGCTTTTATAGCAGTGGAAATATGTATCGAATTTCCGTATCAAGTTCAAGGCTATTACAAACGTAAATATGCCGAAGAATATCGTCAGTGGGAGGGCAAAAGTCAAATTGAATGGTATGGTGAAAAGTATTTTAATAAACATATTTTAGGTACAAGTAAAGAAGAGAAGACAGGAAATTCTGATTTAGCAAATGTTCAGATAATAGGCTCTGAGAAGATTCATAAAGCTGTATTAAGTGGTCAAAGGAAAAAAATGTAGGTAAAAATGATGATTGAAAAAACAGAAAAATTATCCTGTAGAAGTTATTATAACAGCCTTTTTTTAGATAAAATAAGGAGAATGGTATAATGAATAATGATGAGATTTACTGAAGGATTTTAGTTTATTAAGTGGCGGTGAAAAAACTACAGTTCTTTTAGGAAAGCTTTTAATTGATGATCCAGATATACTTTTACTTGATGAACCTACCAATCACCTTGATATAGATTCTATAGAAACTTTTAAAAACTATGCTGGTAATTATTATAAAAAAGCAAAGGAGGATTTAAAACTTCAGTCTCCTAAAAAAACTGTAGTAAAGCGTGAAAAAATTAAAGAGCAGAAGAATATTTGTGAGAGTAAAAAGAAGGAAGCAGAAGTAGCTAAGGCTTTAAAAAGTGTTTCCATTATCCTTCTTTAACTTGTATTAGTAAGCTATATATTTGCCCAAGGCTCATGCAAGTTTCTTTTTCCTACTAACACTCCAAATAATTAATCCTATAGTAAAACCACAAAATGCTGGTACTATCCACCCAAATCCATAATCAAAACCAGGTAAATATAAATGAGCAAAATTAACAAACTGCACTACTACTTCACTTTTTACCAAAGGATCAGGTAATGCCTTACAAAAATCAAAAAATGCTGCAATAGCTGTTAATACAGTCGTCCATTTATAAATATCATTTTGTCTATGAATGAATGGAGTTAATAGGGACAATATTATTAAAGTAATTGCTAATGGATATAAAAACATAAGTACCGGTAAAGATAGCTTAATTATAGCATTTAGCCCAAAGTTAGCGATTGCAAAAGAACAAACTGTAAACACAATGGCATAATTTTTATAAGAAGTAGATTTGGGGAACATTTCACTAAACATTTCAGAACAGGAGGTAATTAAACCAATTGCTGTTTTTACGCATGCAATCCCTACAATAGCTGCAAGCAGTATCTTTCCAATAAATCCAAAATAGTGATTACTTACCATAGATAAAATACTTCCTCCATTATCAGCACGTTTTACACTACCTAAACTTGTAGCTCCCATATAAGCAAGTGATCCATAAATGACTGTCATACCAATAACAGTAATCAAGCTTGATTTGGATGTTTCAAAAGCAATTAAATTAGAATCTTTAATGCCGAGCTTTCGTACATTAGAAATAATAATAATTGCAAAAGCTAGAGATGCTAAAGCGTCCATAGTATTATATCCATCCAATATGCCTGTAAATAATGGCTGAGCAGCATATCTTCCCTGAGCTGCATAGCGACTTACTTGTCCCATTGGCTTTACAAAAGTTGCAATTAGTAAGATAGATAAAAGTACTAAAAAAATAGGAGTAAGATATTTACCTACCCAATCCAAAATTCGTCCAGGCCTTAATGAAAAATAAATGGTAAATATAAAAAATATTAATGAGAAAATAAAAAGTCCAATTTTTAAATACTCATCAGAAATAAAAGGATGAATTCCAACTTCAAATGCAACTGTAGCAGTACGTGGAATTGCAAATAGTGGACCAATTGTTAAATACAATAAGCAAGTGAATATTTTCGAATAACGTGAGCTAATAGGTTTCGCCATATCAAATAAGCTTTCACTTTTTGAAAGTGCTGATGCAATAATTCCTAGTATAGGCAATCCTACACCTGTAATTAAAAATCCGATAGTCGCTGTAAAAGTATGGCTTCCAGCTTGCTGCCCCATTTGTACTGGAAAAATTAGATTACCTGCTCCAAAAAATAATCCAAACAGCAAAGACCCTATTAAAAGATTTTGCTTAAAACTTAGTTTTTCTTTCATAAATAACCCTCCATTTTGGAATATAATGTTTATTGCATACTTGCTTTTCCTGCCCTGTCTGCAGCTTTTATTGCTTTTATGAACTTTTCTTCTGTTGGCATACCAGGAGCATACTGCCATTCAATAACAGAAGCAGCTTTTTTTGCAACTATGGGCAAAGCGTTTTCTGTAAGACCTATTTCCTCCATAGTAACAGGAAGTCCTACGCTTTTATTGAAGGCAAGTATTTTGTTCATTTCATCTAGCTGATTGTCGTAAGCTAAAAGACATAATACACCAAAGGCTACGATTTCGCCATGCAGGTGTTTTTCACATTCTGGTATCAAAGAGGAGCCATAATATACGCAGTGTGCAAGCGAACTGTTATAGTAGTATCTATCCTTTGGGTCTGACTGATTTATATGTGTTTCACAGTTTGAAACAATACCTGTAAGCATTATAATGTCTAAAGCTACTTGTTCCAGTTCAAAAGAAGCCTTTTTATTTTTACAATCTTCTAATGCTTTTTTTCCAAGATCAATTAATGGAGAGGTACATGTTTTTGCAATTCCTAAGCCTAAGAGCGGCATATGATATAGGTTTTTGTCCCTGCAAGCAAAGGAAACTTCATATTCTTTTGATAGTGCATCACCAATACCTGCCCAGAACATATCATAAGGTGCTTTAGCTATGATTTGTGTATTTATAAAGGTATGATATGGCGGATGTTTTGGGTAATAATATTCTTTAAATGAACCATCCTCGTTGTAAATAACACAAAGCGCTGTACAACCGGCACAATTTGAAGCTAGTGTAGGAAAGGTAAATATAGGTTTATCAAGCATGTCAGCAACAGTTTTTACTGTGTCGCAAGCTCTTCCACCACCAACTCCAAAAAGCATATCTGCAGCTTGTACAAGTGGATTACTTTTTAGTTTTTCTACATTTTTTATATTAGAATTTCCGCCGTACCATAAGAAATCGAGAATTTCAATGTTAGAATCTTGAGTTCCTGAGAGTATAGCAGTTTTTGCTTTTTCAATTGCAGTTTTTCCACCGATTACAACTGCCTTGGTTCCATATTTTCTTGTTATGTAGGGAATATCCTTATAGCAATCCTCTCCTACACTATAACTTGGTAAATAAACATTGTAACTTGACATTTTAACAGCCCCTTTTTATTTTTATAAAATCAATGAAGGCACGATAAAAATCCAGAGCTGCTTTTAAATTAGCTGAATAAAAAAAGAGCCATTCATCCTAATATTAGGACGAATGACTCGTGTTACCACCTAACTTCATATAGAAGTGTTACAACTATATCTCATAACAACACGGATTTTTATAAATCGATGCCGCTTCCCATTTATACGGTAGGAAATCCGTCAGAGTCTACTCAAAACAGTAATATGTGCTGTTTCTTTTGGTCTGCAGCTCCGAGACTACTTCGTATATTACCTGACAAAGCGCTTCCACCATCCGCTTCTCTCTAAAATCAGTAAGAAATATCTACTCCTTCTCTTCATTGCCTTTATAGGGTGAAATCACTGTGAAACTTAAACTATTTATGTTCCAAAATACCAATATTTAAGGAATTATGGTACATATACAGTTTGTAGTTGAACTGATTTCACTATATTCAATTGATTTTAAGGTAGATTATAGAACATATTTTTGGATATGTCAACAGAGGAAGGTATGTTTTATAATAAATCAAATGAGCATAGTTACTGGACAGCTAACACTTTAAAGGGAAAAGTATAAATAATAAACTTACGCCTGAGGAATATATACAAATTTTAAAGAAAACAAGTTATAAAACTACGTTTAAGGATACTTCTTGAGCTTATATAAGGTACTCTAAAGAATTATCATTACTTATGTGTATTACCTCCTTCCCAAAACAGAGGTTGGTGATACCAGTAGCCCACATTTAACTATTAAATTGTGCTTTAGAATTATACCATAATTATGTAGAATATATACACAAGAATAAAATTGAAAAACTTCATTTAGAGTAGTTATGGAGAACTGTATCACAAGTAACAGTATCAGTTGGAAAGTAAGATGAATGAATTTAATATAATAAATTATAAGTTTTAATTGCATCAATAACAGGCAGTTAAAGTTTTTTTATTTATTGAAAAAAATGGAACTTTGTTTTTGATATAATATTGTGTAGATTATTTACATTAATATAAAATAAATTGAAAAATAGAATTGATTGAAATTGTCTATAGAAAGGTAGAGCAGGATGAATAAAATATTAGTTGTAGAAGATGATCCTAAAATTAATAAAATGGTGCAAACTTTATTGATAAAAAATAAGTATACAACATCAGCTGCATTTTCTGGTACAGAGGCACTATTATTACTAGAAAAAGAGTCTTTTGATTTGATTTTATTGGACTTAATGTTACCTGGTTTAAGTGGTGAAGAAATTTTAGCAAAAATTAATGAACAATTCCAAATTCCTATTATATGTGTATCTGCAAAAGATGATTTAGACACTAAACTTGGAATGATCAGGGACGGGGCAGATGATTATATAACAAAGCCATTTAATAATGAAGAATTAATTGTTAGGATAGGTGCAGTATTAAGAAGAATGAATAAGGGGACAATCGTAGATAAAACCAATATATCTATATTTAAAGATTTAGTTTTAGATAGTGAAAATCGTAGTGTAACTATTAATAATGAACCTATTGAGCTTACAGTAAAAGAATATAAAATATTAGAATTACTAATTAGCAATCCTAAGAAAGTATTTACAAAACAAAATATATTTGAAAGTGTTTGGTCTGAAGAATATATTCTAGATGAAAGAGTGGTTACAGTGCATGTTAGTAATTTGCGTAATAAATTGAAACATGGTGATACATATATAAAAACAGTTTGGGGAATAGGCTACAAAATGCAAGATAATTAATTTATAAAACTTGATACTTTCTTGATAAATTCTAAAATGTATTTTAATATTTTTTGTTTATTATTTAAATATAAGATTAAATAATATTCTAATTAAAGAAAGTAAGTGATATAAGCATATGAAACTAGTACTACAAACTAATGGCTTGACTAAAAAATATGGTAATCAAATATCTGTAAATGAAGTTAATATGAATATTGAAAAGGGCGATATTTACGGTTTGATAGGTAAAAATGGTGCCGGTAAAACAACAATTATGAAAATTGTTTGTGGACTAATCCATCAAAGTTATGGAGATATCAAGCTATTTGAAAGCGAAAATTTAGAAGAAGGAAGGAAAAGAATTGGATGTATAATTGAAAATCCAGCACTATATCCTTATATGACAGCAAGAGAAAACTTGATTTATTATGATAAACTGCTTGGCATTACAGATTATAGTAATGTAGATGAAGTTTTAAGCCTAGTTGGCCTAAAAAACACAGGCAAAAAGAAAACTAAAGCCTTTTCACTAGGTATGAAGCAGCGCCTGTCTATTGCAATTTCGTTATTGGGAAATCCAGATTTTCTTATCTTAGATGAGCCTATCAATGGATTAGATCCTTATGGAATTAAGGAAATTAGAGAGCTATTATTAAAACTAAATATAGAAAATGAAATTACTATTTTAATATCTTCTCATATTTTAGGGGAACTTGCTAAGCTTGCAACAAAGTATGGAATTATAAATGAAGGAGTACTTGCTTGTGAATTCAAAGCAGCAGAATTAGATGAACGCTGTAAAAAATGTATTTCTATAGTAGTTGACGATTCTGAAAAAGCAGCTTACATTTTAAAACACAATATAAAAAGTTCAGAATTTAAAGTGTTTGATGAAGGGAAAATTTGTGTTTATGATTGCCTCGATATACCCGCTCAAATTAATAAAGAATTAGTTGAGAATGGTGTTCTAGTATCAAGCATTGGTTTAGGTGGAAATGATATAGAAGGATATTTTATAAAGATGATGGGAGGCAATGAATAATGATAAATGTAATTTCTAGTGAATTTTATAAGATATTTAAAAGCAGGATTTTTTATGTTATATCGATTATATTTCTAGCAATGAATTGCATTTCCCTTGCAGCCTCACTTTATCTTAAGTTGAAAGGACAGATGAACACAACGGGATTTTCTATGTATCAAGAGTCTTATGGCCAAGATCTTGCTTTTTATGTGATATTGATGTTTGTAGTTTCTCTAATTACGTCTGAATATACAAATGGAAGTATAAAACAAATGGCTTGTCATGGAATAGCTAGATGGAAATTGGTTCTTGGGCAGTATATAGCTATGTCTTCTAGTATAACAATTATTTTATTGAGTTTTGGAGTTTTAAACTTATTTATATATACAATATTATATCGCTTGGGAGAAGCTAATGCAGTTTCGTTCATTCGAATGAATATAGGGTTAATTTGCATGTTTTGGGCCATGTCGGGTATTGGTACTTTTTTGTCTTATCTTATAAAGAGCGTAAGTGTTTCAATTATAGTTTCTATCTTATTAATCATTGGAAGCAACTTTATATCAGGCCTTCTTACGGTGTTAACAAAAAATGATGTTTTTACAACATATTCTCTCGCAAGTATGCGTAAAACTATAATTAATTTCAATTCACAACCAGAAGATGTTATAAAGTGTTCAATCATATTTTTATTAATTGGGATAGCTTCACTTTTAGGTTCTAGTTTATTATTTTCAAAAAAAGATATTGATTGATAAAAAGAAAGGAGATAATATTTTGTATATATTAAGAACAGAAAATCTTTCAAAAGTTTATGGAAATGGGGATACAAAGGTTAGTGCATTAGATAATTTAAATTTGAAAATAGAAAAAGGACAATTTGTTTCAATAATTGGACCGAGTGGATCTGGAAAATCTACACTCCTTCACATGCTTGGATGCGTAGATCACCCTACAAAAGGGAAAATATATATAGATGAAACAGATATTTCAGCTATGAATGAAACGGAGGCAGCTTTATTTCGAAGGCGAAAGATAGGATTAATTTATCAGTCGTATAATCTAATTTCTACCCTTAATGTAGAAAAAAATATACTTTTACCAATGTTATTAGATAATAAGAAGCCAAAGAAAGAAGAATTTGATAAGATTGTGAAACTGCTTGGCTTAACACAAAGGATTGAACATTTTCCAAATCAGCTTTCTGGTGGGCAGCAGCAAAGAGTCGCTATAGGACGAGCTCTTATTTATAAACCATCCATTATTTTAGCAGATGAGCCAACTGGTAATCTTGACAGAAAAAACACCAAAACAACTATGGATCTTTTAAAACGTTCAAACCAGGAGTACAATCAGACAATTGTTATGATTACGCATGACGAAGAAATTGCCGCCTTAGCTGATAGAAGGATTAAAATTGTTGATGGAAAAATAGTTTCAGATGAGGTGATAGGGCAATGAAAATAATGAATGAATACACTTACAATCAAATAAAAAAGAATAAAAGGCATACAAGCTCTATATTACTGGCTATAACAATTGCATCGGCTTTGCTATGTTCGCTTTGTATATTTATTTATTCTATGTGGGGAGCAAAGGTAACATCAATAATTAAAAGTGGAGGTTATTGGCAAGGAGAATTAAGAGAGGATATATCTGGAGATAAACTTAAAGAAATTGAAAAGGATCCAGCAGTTAAAACTACAATGGTTAAAGGAACTTGGGTTACTGCTAAGCTTTCTGATACAAAACTTCCATACCTTTTAATGCGAGGTGCAGATAAAAACTTTTGGAAGGATATGAATTTAAAAAATGAACTTATACATGGTAGACTTCCTAAAAAAACTAATGAAATTGTTGTATCAAAATTGTTTTTTATAGATAATCCAACCTATAAAATTGGTGATAAGTTAAGTATTCCCATAGGTACTAGAATGTTAAAGGATAAGCTAATTGACACTCAAAGTTATAAGCAGCAAGGCGAAAAATTTAAGGTGAAAGATTCTAAAAATTATACAATAGTAGGTGAACTAGACATTTCGGCAAGCTCTGCTTATCCAGGATATATTGCAATGGGATATTTAAATATTTCCGATATTAAACACGAAGACAAGTTTACTGTTTATATGCGTTTTAATAATCCATATAAAATATATAATACATTACCCCAAATTGGTAAATATTGTGGTTTAAGCAAAGATAAAAATGGAAAGTATAATGTTATGTATAATACTCAGTTATTAAATTTATATGGAATTAACGATAAAAATAGTTCGAATATTCAATTTATTATGATTATTGCTATTGTAATAATTTTATTTATACTAGTTATGGGAGCTTTTGTTCTAATTATTTATAATGCGTTTTCATTATCTGCTAATAGTAGGATTAAAGAATTGAGTGTTCTGAAGAGTTTGGGAGCAACGCCAAGACAAATTAAATATTCTGTACTTTACGAAGGATTTTTACTGTGGCTTATTCAATTGCCAATTGGCTTAATTGTAGGATATATTTTTAGTTATGCTATATTTTTTAAGGTTAATGGAATTCTTAGCATTGAAAAGGATTATAATTCCATACATGTTTCATTATCTTTAATAGTAATTGCCTTTTCTGTCCTTGTATCCTTAATTACTGTTTTAGTATCTGCATATATTCCAGCAAGAAAAGTCGCAAAAGTATCGGCTATTTCAGGAATACGACAAAACTTCCAAACAATAAAAATTAAAAATACTTCAATATTTAAGAAAATCTTTGGAATAGAAGGGGAACTTGCAAGTTCTCAATTTTCAGCCAATAAAAAGAGTTTACGTACAGCAGTACTAGCTATCTCTATATGCTTTATTTTAATAGCAGGTTACTTTAATATTATTTCAATATATAATCTAGCTATGTCTAAGAATGATAAAACAGCCACTCATGATATTACTGCTAATTTAAATATTATTGATGAACCAAATGAAGAAATGATTAATAAGATTATATCTTTGCCTGAAGTTAAAGATAGTGTAGTTAGAAGGCAAGTACGTACTTCAGCTTTTGTAACTTCGAGTCAGGAATCAAAGACTTTTTCACGTGCTGGAGGATTCGCGGGAATTGATTATAAAAAGTATGATGTATTAAAAGAAAATGGAAAATATAGAATCATAGTAAATTTAGTGGGATTAAGTGATGAATCCTTTAAAAATTATTGCAGAAAAATTGGAACTAATGCTGATAAGTATTATAAAAAAGGAGCAGATGAAGGCATATTATTAAATAGCACACATTATAAAATGGCTAATTCTAATGATGTAAAACTATTACCTTTGCTAAATACTAGGAAAGGTGATAAAATGCTTTTACATGAAAAAGTAGAAGATAATATGAATACAAATAATGAATTTAATCTTCAAATAGGTGATGTTACGGAAAGTTGGCCAAGTGAGCTAGGAACTAGTAAATATAGTTTAGCACTGATTATTCCTATGGAAAATTACAAAAAAATAGTTAGTAAATTCTCATCAAATCGTGAGCTTGAAGCTAATATGATGTCAATTGATTTACTAGTAGGAGACAAAGCAAGCCCAAAGGTAAAGAAAAAGCTTACAAAGATTTGCAATTCTTATTTAGGTTCGCAAGATTTTACAATATGGAGTTTATTAGAAGAAAAGCAGCATAACGAGCTTGTTCAGAAAGCTATTTCAATCAGTGTTTTTGCTGTTGCTTTAATGATTGCGATAATTGGTATTTTTAACACCTTCTCAACAGTTTCAAATAATATTAGGCTTCATAAAAAAGAATTTTCTATGCTTAGATCAATTGGGGTAACTCCTAAAGGATTAAATAAAATGCTTGGCTTAGAGGGCTTATTATTCGCATTAAAGCCGCTTATAATTGGTATTCCAGTTGTATTTATAATTTGTTTTTATATGCTTAAGGTATCATCGGTAGGCTGGAATGAATTTATAGCTGTTTTCCCGGGTGCTTTAATTTTAATTTACATCATTATAATATTTATGGCTATATTCTTTTCTTATTGGGTTTCATCTAAAGCCATTAAACAAGGGAATATCATAGAAGCGATGAAAGATGAAATAGTATAATTTTCATGTTGGGTGCAACCACAGGATAATCATATAAAGGAGTTAATATGAAAAATATTTGGGCGTTTACAACTTTTTTATTTATATTTATGTTTGTTATACTTATTTTTTATCATTTGTATTATCGCATGAATATTAAACATATTACGAAACAATTAAAGGAAATTATGCAGCTAAAAGATACCAATCAGCTACTGACAGTAATAGCAAAACAAAGAGATATTACACAGCTAGTTAATCAACTCAACAATTTAATGCGAGATGTAAGAAGGTCTCGCATAAGAATTAAAAGACTAAATAGGAATTTTAGGCAGAGTATAACTAATATTTCACATGATTTGCGTACACCACTGACAACTGCTAGTGGATATGTTCAAATGCTCCAGGCAAGTGCTGTAAATGAAGAGGCGCTGGAATATTTAGCAGTAGTATTAGAACGTCAAAACATGGTTAAGGTACTACTAGAGCAATTGTTTGAATATGTACGTATTGAATCAGGTGAGATTACTTATGGACATATTCCTGTAGATGCAAAAAAAATTTTAACAGATGTGCTTGCTATGTATTATGATGATTTTTATAAAATTGGACAAGAGCCAACTGTTCGATTACCAGAAAAACCGTGTATGGTGCAAGGTGATGAACAAGGAATAAAAAGAGTATTTTCAAATATTTTATTTAATGCAATTATACATGGTAAGGGAGAATACTGTTTTGAAATACAGGAAGTAGGCAGCAGCTATGTGTTTACTTTTTCTAATCTTAGCGAACCTATGACCAAAGATGATTTAGATTATATTTTTGAACGTTCCTATACAAAGGATAAATCTCGAAATAAAAAAACCACAGGATTAGGACTTACAATAGCCAAAGAAATTACAAAACGGCTGAATGGAACAATAGAAGCTTTTTATAATAATGGTAAGTTCTCAATATCTATTTTATTTCCTAAAATTTCATAAAGCAGATATTGAAAAATGATGAGTTGATCAATGTACAATTCACATAATATTTCAAGGTGTTATTACTTGACTTCGTCCCAAGGCACAGGTTTATACTTGTTTTATAAGAAAGGGAGTGGTCAGGATGTATACAAGTGGTAAGTTTTGTGTTATTGGACATACAACGAGAAAGGCACTGCGTATATATGAAGATATGGAACTTTTGCTTCCAGAATGGATTAATCCAGAAAACGGGTATAAATACTATGATTCTAAGCAGGTTGAAAAAATAATGAGAATTAATGAATATAAAGAATTTGGATTTTCTTTGAAGGATATCAGTGAAATTGAAAAAGGCAATACTAATGTAAAAGATTTTTTTGAAAAGCGATTAAATGAACTTAATAACGAAATTCAAAATAGTTTAGAGGTAAAGTCAAAGTTACAAAAGAAGCTTCAAGGTGATGAAAAAAATTTAGATTATGTTTGTGAAATATGTGATTGTAAAGAGGTATTTGCATTATATAAAGAAGCAACCATTAAAACTGAAAATGTTGGCGAAGTAGTAGGAAAACTATATGAAATGTGCAGCAAAGGATATGAAAAAGCAGGTCCACATTTTATTTTATATGATAATTATGAAAATGAGCAGGAAGAAATAAAAATGAAGGTAGGGCTTCCCATTGTTCCAAAAGAAAATTATGAGGATGAGCTATTGCATATAAAAAATGGTGAATATTTAAAGACAGTTCATAAAGGCGGCTTTTCAAAGGTTGGTCTTGCTCATGCAGCACTTCTTGATTATGCAGATAAAAATAATATTAAGCTTAGAAAAACTGCAATAGAGCGATATGTATCTTTTAAAGAAGTAGAAGTTTATTATGAGGTGGAGGAATAACTATGAAGAATATTATGGAGATGACGTGGAAAGAAATTGATGAAGTAAATAAGGCTAAGGGCATACTATGTATTACTGTGGCGCCTATTGAAGAACATGGACTCCATTTGCCACTTGGAACGGATATTTATGAAGGGGAACATTGGATAAAGCTTTTAGCAGAAAAAATGGAAAGTAAATATGGAATAGAATGTTATAAAAGTATTCCATTTTATACTGCATCGGCTTCTGCTAATTATCCTTGCAGTGTACATTTTTCACCTAAAACCACTAAGCTTGCAGTATATGAATTGATTAAAAATTTTGCTTCGCAGGGTTGGAAAAATATTATATTAATAGCTTCTCATGGAGACCCAATTCATCAAGTGGCGGTTAGTTCGGCATGTGATGAAGTAAATAAGCAGTTTGGAGTTTGTGCTATTTCACCCTTAAGTGCTTTTTTCTCATTAGGCCATAATAAAATTAAATTTGAGGTCCCAGAAAAAATTGCTAAAATGGAAAGTGAATTTCATGATATTCATGCTGGCTTTGTTGAAACTTCTTCTATGCTTTGTATTAAAGAAGAGTTAGTAAAGGGAATATATAAAGAACTTCCGAGTACTGTAATTGATGAACGTCAAATGGGAGATGGTAAAAAAATTATTGAAGCTATGGGAGAGTATGGACACTTAGGAGCACCAAAGTATGCAGATAAAGCTATAGGTAAGGAATTAAATGAAAATTTTGCTAAATATTTAGTAGATGCTGTAATGGCATTTATTAAAAGAAAAAATTTTCAACAGTATGAACATCATTTCCTTCATGATAGGTTGCTTGGGATGATAGTTTGAGAAGCTTACTTATGATACAGAAAAAAATTTATTTTTAGCAAAAGTATGTTGTGTTTATATGGGTTACAGTATTTCATAAAGGTTCTTCTTCATTGATAAACAAATTCAAGCGAGGTATATTATACACAGACAGATAGTCGGTCTAAATATTTTTTATTAAGATAATGAACTAGAGGTGAGGGCTCTTTGAAAAAAATAGTAAAGATCCAGAAGTTAGAAAACAAGAACTCATAGATATAGCAACCAAATTATTTATAGAAAAGGGATATGGAACAGTTTCAGTAAGAGATATATTAGATGAAGTTAATGGCGCACAAGGTATGCTTTATTATTATTTTAAATCTAAAGAGGACATTTATATTCAGGCAATGGAACAATACATTGATAAAATGCTGGCTGAAAAGAGCTATCTGGATAAGGTAAAGAAAGCATGTCCTAAAGTTTAACATCAATATTTAAGTTTTCTTTCTTAGCCCATCTTTTGATTTCACCATTAAATTATCACTCCTTAATAATCATATAAACGATTTCATGACTGTATGTTTTTTATTATATGTTATATAATTGTATAAATGGAAGTAACTAATAGATCAAAAAGGTTAAGTGAGGAGTGATTTAGGTGAAAAGATATATGCTATTAGCGGGTCTTATATCAGTAATTTTAATTGCTAATGGGTGTACAAATAAAAATATAAATAGTAGTTCAAATATTTCTAATAAAACTAATGAAACTCAAGCAAAATCTACATCTAACAATAGTAATTTGAAAGAAGAAAAAGCTTTAGAAGCATCATATAAAGAAAATAATGATTTAAAAAAGAATGATATAGAAGAAGCTAGAAATTTTCAAACATCTCTTAAAAATGGTAGTGTAATAATGATTTCTAGAGGTAGCAGTAAAGAACTTGAAGTGTATAATATATCATCACTTGATAAATTTGTAGATTCCTTCAATAATGGTAAGGAAGGTTATGTTCGGGTAATTAAAGGTGCAATAGAAGATGATGGTTCATTTGCAGTTAATAAACTTGAAGAGTATGAAACTGATGGGAAAGTGATTAAAGATACACCATATGATACATATACGGACAAAAGTAAATTTACACAAGGGAAGCCAACTTATTTGTGTAAAATTATAAAAAGTTGCTCCCATAATCTTGTTAGATATTCGGTTCTTCAAAGTAAACATATAAAAGAAGATATGGGAGCAACTATAATTAGTTTTGACAAGAATAGTATGAAAGATTAAGAAGAATATATATTTGTGATTTTTATCTCATACTTTTAGCCCACTGAGACGTTATCTCTGTTTTCAGCAAACTGTTTATTTTTTGCATAAGGATCTCTTTTTTTATCACTGAATAATGCAAAAAGTATACCAGGTACAAGAATTATAGAGCCTACCTTAAATGTAAAACTAAAAGCTTTAACTGAATGACTCAAAAAGGTATCCTCAATAGTAGGTACTATTTTTTGTGTTTCTTTCTTTTGCCTTTTAAAACTTTCTCTGATTTTATTTTTAGCCGCTTCTGGAGAAGATTTTAACACAGCAGCTTCTTTTTTATCAATTGTGCTTAAGGTTTTTGAAAGACTAACTTTTTTAGAATTACCTGATTTGATAGAAGAAATCATTTGCAGCTTGGCTTTGTTATCAAATACAGTGTCCTTTTGTATTGTTTGTACAGCAGAGTTTTTAGCATCAACCATCTGGGTAGTCATATTTGATGTAAACATAGTTAAAAATAAGGCAACTCCAAGTACAGTTCCAAGTGTTCTTGTCATGTTACTTACTCCAGAAGCTATTCCAATTTTATCTACAGGAACGTTAGTTAATATAGAACCTGATAATGTTGCCATACTGAATCCCGTACCAGAACCAGCAACAATTAATCTTAAGATAATATCTATAGTTGAAGAATTTTGAGTAAGAGAACTATTTAAGTAGCAAGCAATGCAAAGTAAAAGGACACCTAAGGCACTAATATATCTACTGTTTATCTTTTTTAACAAAATACCAGCTAATATTGAAAAAAACATTGAACTTAAGGACATAGTTGAAATAATAAGTCCTGCTGACAGTTGATTTAACCCTTTAACTTGAGCTAGAAAAAAGGATAACATATATGGACCAGCCATCATACCAATTCCAACTAAGAATAGAGTAATAGAGCCATTTGTAAATTGTATAGATTTAAATATACTAAGAGGAAGCATCGGCTCTTTAACTTTTAGTTCAATAAGAACAAAGAGTATAAAGGCTATAGCAGAAACAGCAAAGAGGGAAAGTATAAGGCTTGAAGTCCAGCCTTTTTCGTTAGCTTTCATTAATGCGAAGGTTAAGCAAAACATAGCAATAGAGATTGTTATAATTCCTCCAAAGTCTATGCTTTTACTTGCAGTTAGGTCATAAGATTCTTTTATCAACTTCATAGTTAGTAGTATACAAATACAACCTAGAGGTACATTGATAAAGAAGACATATCTCCAGTTAAAAAATTCAGTTAATATACCACCAAGTGTCGGTCCACTTGCAGCCGCAAGACCAGAAATTGCTCCCCAAAGTGCCATAATAGTTCCTCTCTTTTCTGGTGGAAATATTTCACAAGAAAGAGGCACTGTAACAGGTACAACAAAAGCTGCGGATAGACCTTGAAGTGCTCTAAAAAATATAAGCATTTCAAGGGAATTTGAAATACCACATAGCAGTGAAAATGTAGAAAATAAAAATATTCCGGCAATAAACAGTTTTTTTCTGCCAAATTGATCTGCCAATCTCGAAGCGGTTATTATAATAACTCCAAAGGCTAGATTATAGGCATTTACTACCCAAGAAATATGAGCCATAGTAGTATTAAAGTATTCAGTCATTTTAGGCAAAGTGATATTTACTATAGTTGTATCTAGCAATGCCATGAAAAAACCTAAAATAATGGCTACAAAAGAAATAATTTGATGTTTTTTGTTCATAAGACAAACCTCCTAAGTATTAATATAATATATATTAGTATGTAGTAAATTAGTATAATGTATAGTAGATGGACAAAAAAATATCTCTTAATATAAATATTTATTAGAGATATTTTAATAATTACTATATACTACTATAAATTATAGTAGTATATAGTATATTTGTCAACATAAAAAAGTTATATAGTTTTTTATTAAAAAGATAAGTAAAACCATAGTATGTTCTGCATATCTATATATTAAATGTAGTAATTTTTAAATAAGAGGTGGCAATATGAATTTTAATGAATTAACAGGTAAAGTTGTGACTCCTTCCGATAAAGCATATGCTGTTTTGAGACTTGAATATAATTTAGCCATAAATAAGTTTCCACTAGCTATTGTATACTGCTATAATTCTGTGGATGTATCAAATGCTATAAAGTGGTGCAAGAAAAATGATGTCAAAATTCGTATACGCGCTGGTGGGCATAATTATGAGGGATATTCAACAGGTACGGATGTTTTGGTTATAGATACTACTTATATGAATAAAATTTACATTGATACTAAATCTAATGTAGTAAAAATTCAGGCAGGAGCAAGATTAGGAGATATATACTCAAAGCTTGCAGAGCATGGTTATGCTTTTAATGGTGGAACATGTCCATCAGTTGGAATTTCTGGTTTGGTGTTAGGTGGAGGAATAGGATTATCATGTAGAAATTTTGGTTTAGTAACAGATGATCTTCTGGAAATACAGGTAATAAACCAAAAAGGAAATATAATAACGGCCAATACACATACTAATTCTCAATTGTTTTGGGCTTGCAGGGGTGCTGGTGGAGGGAATTTTGGAGTGGTAACTAGCTATACTTTTAAACTTCATAAAGTAAAAGAAGTTACTCTTATACAGTTACGTTGGAATGCATCTTCAAGGGAAAAGTTTTTTTATTTGTGGCAAAATTGGTTAAAGACTTTAGATAGGAGAATTAGCTGTTTTGCTGGTTTTGGGAAGAAAGATATATATATGAATGGATTTTTTTATGGAACTAAATTTGAAGCAGAAACTATTTTGAAAGATTTTTTGCTGCTTCCAGGTTTATCAAAAAATTCTTTGATAAAATATGTTCCTTTTATTGAAGCTGTTCAAGCTGTAGGTTCTATTTATGGTCCACCAAATAGATTTAAATCCACTGGAAGATTTGTATATAAAGATTTATCTAGAAAAAACATTAAAAAAATAATTCAATACGTGGATCTTAGTCCAGGAAAAGATAATTGTTATATTAGATTATACTCTTTAGGTGGGGCAATATCGCAAGTGCCAAGTAATTATTCAGCATATTACTATAGAAATGCGAAATACATTATAGGTATATTATCAGAGTGGGAAAAAATGACAATGAAAGATTATACACGGATTGGGTTTCAAAGGTCTTTAAATATGTTGAACCTATAACAAAGGGGTCTTACGTTAATTTTCCTTATGCTGAGCTTCAGAATTATGGTTGTGAATATTATGGAAAAAATTATTACTATCTTAGAAAGGTAAAGACAATTTACGATCCACTAAATATATTTAAATTTCCTCAGTCAATAAAGCCGAATTTGCCTTAAATAAGGGACTGTCCCATTAAAAAATGTAAAACCGTAATTTATAGGTTGTGGTTTTATATTTTTTTTGTATGGCAGTTTCTTATTATTGAATATGCATATCTTTGAATTCTGTTGGAGTTATTCCTTCATACTTTTTGAAAATAAAACAAAAATAACTGATGTCATTATAACCAACTTTTTTGGTTACATATTTTACGGTAAAATTTCTATTTTGCAGCATTAATTCTTTAGCTTTTTTGAGTCGTATTTTAATCAAATATACAAAAGGACGAATTTTAAATTCTTCCTTAAATAATCGGCAAAGATGATGAGGAGTTACTTCAATTATTTTAGCCATTTATCCCAAGAAAGGATTTCTATTAAAATTGTTCTTTCACCAGATAAAACTGAGCTTATGGCAGATGGAAATGATGCTGTAATTACTGCACTTGGAGATGGAAATTTGAGACTTCGATGTACGATTAAAAATGGCTCAGACAAGGTTAAGCTAATTTCTGAGCTTGAGTTTGAAATAACAGGTCTTGGAAAAGCTAATTTATATCCTTATGAATTTGTGTCTGGAGGTCTCTACAATGCTAGCAACTGTGAGTTGACCAATGGTAACGAACGCGGCGTTGCTACTTTAAGAGATCAGACTGCTATGTTGGTTTTAAGGGAGTTGACTTTGGAGAGTATGGCTCTGATGAGATAATGATGCCTTTATTTCCTCTAGAAGGCGAGCCATTCCCTATCGAAATATGGGAAGGAATGCCTGATGATGAAGGTAGTGAGATGGTGGCAAAGGTAATTTATGATAAAGGAACTAAGTGGAATACTTATATAGAAGTAACTTATAAACTCCCAAGAAGACTTAAAGGGGTAACTACTCTTTGATTTGTTTTATGTAAGCGCAAGGTACACATTAAGGGTTTTTCCTTTTATGCTTTCTCTAATTATTTTTTTCAAATTTTATTTTTTAAAAAGAGGATAAAATAAGCCCAACAGAAATCAAATAGTCTGTTGGGTACAATTGAATATTGTAGAAAAAACAAGGTATGCTCCATAGTTATATATACTTATTTTAGCTCAATTCTAGTTATTGAATGAGCAGGGAAGGTATAATTAAAGTTTCCTTTTCCTACATAAATATTACTACTATTAATTAGAATATTATTTGGTTCATCTAATGTATTCATAGAGTATATACTTGAACCATTCATTGTAAATACTTTGGCTTTTTTTGCATGAGTATATTTATCAAGAACTATCTTTGTTGTTACAGCATTATCTGAACTTTGGTTAACAACTAATAAATCCACATGTCCATGCTTATCTTTGGCAGCAATTGTAGATAAGGTATCCACATTTGGAGAACTAGCACTTTTAGCAAGTTCAATTTGAGGATTATTCTTTATATCTGCACCAATCTGAGTCATTCCACCTAACTTGGACATCATTTCAATAGATAAACCTGCTGGTGTTGCAACAAAATTATCATCTTTTCCATTGCTTATAATTGCAGCATTGTATCTACGTGCTGTTGGTGCATCAGTTTCGTCTGGATTAAACGGAGTATCGTTAAGCAAAAATCTGTGTGCAAGTGGAATTCCCATATTTTGATATTGTATAAGTTCACTTGCATTTAAAAGACCTTCTGATAAATTCAAATGAAAAGCCTTATCTCCGTCATTTGGGACATTTCCTTGACCATGACCATAGGCTGATGGAATAAGAGGAACATGCTTTCCAGCATAACTATCTATTTCGCTTTGCATATTGCTAAGTTTAGTTTTTTGGAAGGCCGGTGCAAGAAATAACTCCTTTGTAAATTCATCTATAGGAGTGCTATTTTTGGGGAAACCATCTGTAAGTGGATGGTAAGCAACTCCGTCGTATGGATATGTTGAACCCATTGCCTCAAAAAATCCAGTTTCTCCATCCTGTGCAGCAACCTTAATATTTGGATTAACAGCCTTTAGTGCCTTGTAGTAATCTACAAATCCGCCATGAGGACCTGATTTATATGTAATTGTAATCTTGCTTCCTTTAGCTGGAATTTTGCCGTGTACACCATCACCAAATGTAATTTTGCCACTCTTATTTTCGATTGTATAAACTTCATCAATAGGTGAGGCGGTATTCAAATTATCTGTTTGTTTCCATATGGATCCGTCTACATAAACTGTCTCACTTTCAGGTACAACTGGTGGATAACTTGCATAGAAATCTTGATTAGCTGTTCCTTTACTGATTGATGAAGCAGGTGTCAAATCAGCATAACCAATAGTATCTTGATTTTGAAATAATGTAGTACCTCCGAAAGCGTATAATGCAGATTTTATGTTTGTAGCATTAGTAGTATGAGGACCAACTTCAATTGGTTTACCATCACGCCAATGAGTAGCTACCGTAAGATCATCTTCGTTTCCAACATCCCACCAATTAAAATTGTAGGGCTTAGGGTGACCGTTCTTCGCTCTAAGAGCAGCCCAATAACTTGGATCATTAGGATCAGAAGAAGGATGTTTGCTTAATGGAGCTGTCATATAAGCTAGATATTGAGCAGCACTTTGCACATCATCTCTATTTATGTTTAGAATCATTACACCTTTGGCACCAGTTTTATCAAGCAAATCACCTATTTCATCAGGACCAAAATTTGAAGGCTGACCAGGGCCACCATCTCTTGCACGGTTCATAGGTCGCTTATCTATTGGACCTATGGCACGCTTCCAGTCAAAGCAAGTTGCACTTATAGTACCGCCGCCATATCTAATTGATGTTATTCCTAACTTTTTTACCAGCTTTACAAAGGAATGATACACCTTTCCTGTTTTTGGATTTGCAGCTCCTTCCCCATTTTTTGTCCAATTTATTATGGCACCGAATAGCTCAGGGTTTATTATTTTACCTTTATCAGATACATTTACAGTAATTTGTGCTTTAGGTTGCTGCTCCTTTGCGTAACTAGTGGTTTGCAGCGGAGTGATAATTACTAGTGAGAGCGCTATCAGCAGTGTTTTTAATTTAATTCTATTCATTACAATGTCCCTCCTTTAAATTCAGAGTATATTTTATTAATATCTATTTATATTCCGATATATAAAATAGTAATTATATTATTTTTTAACAACAATATGCATGAGCACAAATAATAACCTATACTATTTTTGCACATGCACAAAGGCTTATTTATACTTTTACAGAAATATTTAAAGGAGGTCATGTGTTAGTGCTTATTAATACTATTATAGAAAAATTAGAGAGGTATGCTCCCAAAAGTTATATTAACAATGAAAATATAACATTTATTAAGTCTGCACAATATGTAGAAGATGCTTTTATAGATTTTGGTCCGGATACACTTTATGTGGGGGATATATCAAATCTTCCAATTAGCAACATTAACTTGTATGAAGCTAATTTTTTAATAATATCTAAAGGTAAATTGCCTTATCCTATAAAGGATGAAATGAAGTGCAATATAATATTTATTTCTAGTAATAGTATTACTTCAATTCTTAACTCTATTTTAGATATTTTTTGTGAATATAAAAGTTTAGACTATAGCTCTTCAAGATTGTTAGATGCAATTTCACAAGATAATGGGCTTCAGAACATTATTAATATTGGGTTTGAGCTTCTTCATAATCCTATCTTTGTTAGAAATGCTAATTTAAATATACTTGCCTTTACAGAGAACATCGAAGTTGATATTCCTGTATGGAATAATATTAAATCACGAGGTTATCAAATATATAGCAAGCTACATAAATTTTTAACTGATGAAGTGTTAAATTCAGGGGTACCTATATACTTAAAATCGCCTAATAGCAGGTTCAAAGATGGGGGGAAAGCTAAAAATGTATTAACCGAAAATTCTAAGTCTGTTTTATATATTAATTCTAAGAAAAATAGTAAGTTTGCTGAATCAAGAATATGGGCCAATATTTATAGTGGCAATAAGTTTTTGGGACAAGTTGTAATACTTGAAGCATTTAAACCATTTACAGAAAGTGATATAGCATTGATAAATAAGTTAACTACGACGCTTTCTATAGAGCTTCAAAAACACAAGTATTATGAAACGACAAATGCAGATAATAGGGATTTATTAATTTTAGATTTGCTCAGTGAAAAAATTAAAAATCAAGAAGCCATTAATGAGAATATAAAATTTGCTGATTGGAACTTAAAGGAGAATATGCGTATTATAAGCATTGCAATGGACAAAGAAAAAATATCATTAATTCAATTTAGATTTATGAGAAATTTTTTAAAAAATATTTTTCATGATTCTATATGTGTTTTATATGATGGAAATATTGTTATAGTAACTAATTATATTAGTGATAAAGCATTTCTTAAAACTTATTCAGAAAAATTAAATACTTTTTTAGATGACCAGAATATAGTTTGTGGAATTAGCAGAACATTTTCAAATTTAATAGACATTAATAGATACTATAAACAATCACTTAAAGCTATAGAATTAGGAAAATATTTAAATGACGATAAATTTATTTTTTTCTACGATTCATATATTTTACAGCATATTTTTTCTTTATGTTCTGACCATGACTCACTTAAGGAATTTTGTCATCCTTCAATTTTTAAACTTATGGATTATGATAAGAAATATAATACGGATTATTTAAAAACTCTATACTTATACATAATAAATTTTAAAAATCAGACGGAGCTGGCAAAATTAATGCATATACACAGAAATACCTTATATTATAGGATTACTAAAATAGAAGAGATAATTAATATTAATTTAAGTAATATAGATGAATTTGTTAGTATTTACTTATCGTTTAAAATATTAGAATACATTGGCGGAAGATTTTCTTAAATATAAGCAAAACTTCATATGTAGGTACTTGGATTATTTCTATATTAATAACACTTATTATTGAAGAAGATATAAATATGATTAACTAATGGGTAAAGGAGAGTAATTATGGGATACTTTAAAAATTTAAAAATTTCTCAAAAATTAATATCAGGTTTTGTTATAGTTGCAATATTGGTTGGTGTTGTAGGATCTATTGGATTAAGTAATATGAGTAAAATTGATACTAATTCAGAAAAAATGCATGATGAAAAATTGAAGTCAATACAATGCCTGTATAAATTAAGGCTTAATTTCGCAGAGATACGTACAGATATTATAAGACTCTTATTTCAAAGTAATGGAAAACAAGATGATAAATTGATTAAAGATATTAATGTCTTGTTTGATAAAAGTGATAAAACTATGAATACATATGAAAAGACATTAATTTCTAATGCAGATAAGAAGAGTTTTCCTAAGTTTAAACAAAATGTAAATAGTTATAAAGAAGAGATGGATTCAATAGCAAAGCTTGTAACTGAAAATAAGCTTGATGATGCTAATACAAGATTTAAAGGCAAGGTTGTTAATATTAGAAGGTTTATAGAAGCTGATGTAGACAAATTGATAGATAAAAATAGTGCCGATGCCGATAAATTTAATAACTCGAACAAATTAACCTTCAAAAATTCTTTTTATGTTACGACTGCATTAGTAATATTAAGTTTTGCTGTAGCAATTATACTTGGCTTATTCATTTCAATTGCAATTTCAAAGCAGCTTAAAAAAGTTTTAGTTTTTGCTAATGCACTTGGTGATGGTGACTTGACCAAATCGGTAGAAATACACTCTAAAGATGAAATAGGAAATCTCGCAGCTGCATTAAATAATGCAAAAAGCAATATACATAATTTAATTAGTAAATTAGTTAGTAGTATTAGTGAAATTAGTTCTGCAAGTGAAGAACTTTCTGCAACGACTGAAGAGATATATTCTAAAATGGAGCTTGTAAATAAATCTACAGAACAGATATCTAAGGGAGCTCAAGATTTAAGCGCTACTACAGAAGAAGTAAATGCTTCAACTGAGGAAGTAACTGCTACTACAAATATTCTTGCTAAAAATGCTGCTGATACGACACTTTCTGTAAATAAGATAAAAGAGCGTGCTATAGATATAAAGAATACTGCAGCTAAAA
This sequence comes from Clostridium neuense, assembly GCF_045310695.1. Taxonomy (NCBI): domain Bacteria; kingdom Bacillati; phylum Bacillota; class Clostridia; order Eubacteriales; family Clostridiaceae; genus Clostridium; species Clostridium neuense. The sequence goes on along the minus strand of NZ_JBJIAA010000021.1, from coordinate 10,552 downwards.
GTATAGAAGAAGGAAATTTAATTTATGAAGAAAATTGCTCTAATATAGAACAGGCTATTGAAGAGGTAAAGGTTGTTGAACAAGTTAAAGTAATGGCAGATTCTATTTCTGATATAGCAGAGCAAACTAATCTACTTGTTTTAAACGCAGCAATTGAAGCCGCAAGAGCTGGGGAACAAGGAAAAGGCTTTGCTGTAGTTGCTGATGAAATTAGACAGTTAGCAGAACAGTCATCTCAATCAGTGGGAAATATTAGAGATATGGTATCAAAAATTCAAAGTTCAGTTGACAATCTTTCAAAAAGTGGACAAGATATTCTTGGATTTATATCTAATAATGTAAAGCCTAATTATGAGTTTCTAATGAACACAGGTGTTCAATATGAAAAAGATGCTGAATTTATGAGCAATATAATAAATAGCTTTGCAGCTTCATCTAAGCAAATTGATGATGTAATAGTTCAAGTGAGTGGTGCTGTTGAAAATGCGTCAGTAGTGGCTCAAGAGTCTGCATCAGGCTCTGAGGAAATACTAGGAAGTGTAGATGAAATAACTCATGCTGTTAATGAGGTTGCAAAATCATCTCAAGCTCAGGCAGAGCTTTCACAGAAGCTTAATGAAATGATACAAGAATTTAAAATATAAAAAGTGGCGAAGTAATAATGCTTCGTCACGTAAAAAAAGTCCTATAAATCTAAGGTTTAAAAATCATAAAATACTAAGATATTTCAATAACTCGCATACGCTCAGACAGATTGAAATATTTAAGTATTTTACAATTTTTGAACCAAGATTTATTAGGATTTTTTTAAATCGTTCCTTCAGCATTGTTACTTCACTCCCACTGTAGTGCAAGGAAAAAATTCCTCCGTGTCAAAGCTTTCATTATTTGCTGTATTCGGTCAGCAAATTCTTTCGTTATGTGTTAGTTCAAAATATCTTTATTTTATTTGGGTGTATTAATTTTTAGAGATAAACCGAAAAAATTTCTTTGTTATCTTCCTTAATAACTTCTTCTTTATATTCTTTATTTTTATTGAAATTAAACACAACTAAATAGCCTTTGTTTGAGTTATGTATGTCGAGATAATCGCATAACTGTTTTATTCCTTTTTCATGGTATTTTTCGCCGCGCCAAATTTTAAGTTCAATGATGTATCTAAAATTGTTGTAGGTTACTATTAAATCTAATCTTTTTTCTTCAGAAACTTGAACTTCTTTAAAGTCGAAGCCAGTACCGTTTATTATAGGTTTTATGAAGGCTATAAAAAGCAATCTACCATGCTGCTCTAGCTGCTAAATGATTGTAAATATATTGTTCAAAAATTCTGTTGGCTATAACACATTTTTCACTGCTATTTTTTAGAAAACCATAAGTAACTCCAAGGTTTATTAGGTTATCACTAGCTACAAAACTAAATTCTTCTCCATCAAGAACAATTCTGTTTATAAATTTAAGCAAAGCCTCATTGTTTTCTAGATTCTTAATAAGGCTGTCAAATAAAGTGTTTCTTTCCTCTAATATTATTTTTACTGCTTTATCTATATCATTTAAAGTCCAAGTTTTTTTACAATCGTCATAAAATTCCTCATCTATTACCTGACAAATTCTGCTCACTAAAAATGGGTAGCCACTTGTAAAATAATAAATTCTTTCAGATAGTTTGCGTATGTCCATTGAAAGCTTATTGCAATTATCATAATCTACTAGCATTGTTGCAATTTCGTCAGGGTTAAAGCTTAAATCAATATTGAAATTTACTGCTATATTCCAAGGTGAATTGTATTTTTTATCTTCTTCATTTCTTATTTTTAGTTTTAAGGTTTTAATATCGTGAACACCAGCTAAAAAATTACAGATTTAAAAGTGTAATCTTTTCCTACTTCTCTTAATAAATATTTATTTCTAAGCATACCTAAAAAACTTAAAAATAATTGATTGTTTAAGGATTTATCAACTTCATCTATTAAAAGAATAACATCCTTATTACATTTTTCTATAAAGTTTGTTATAGCCTTAGACAAATCTTTAAGATTACAAATGTCTCGAGAAAGTTCTCTTAATAAATTTGCTTTATTTTCATTAGTTAGTTCTAAATTGTCAGCTATGATTTCTAATACTGCGTTGCAAAAAAGTTTTTCTTCACTAAAAACTAAATCACCAATACCTTCAAAACTAATGGATATGACAAGAAAATTAGTGCTTAATAAATTATCTAATTGATTTAAAGTAGTGGTTTTTCCATATTGTCTTGGTCTATTTATTACAAAATAATTTTCCTTATCTATAAGTTTTTTTATTTCCTTGAGTTTGTTATCTATATTAACCATGTAATGTTTTCGTGGAACGCAAAGACCAGTGGTGTTAAAATACTTTGCCATCAATATCACTCCCTCATATAGGGCTGCAGATTAAACTATCGTAATCCTGTATACCTAGATTATATCAGAAATAAAGGTTTTTTATACTTAGTATAAATAGAATTGTTAAATAATTATAGTATCACTGGTTACAAGATAGGCAAAAATTTAAATATATACTGTTCTTCTGTATACTCGGCTTTATATAATTTATATAATAGATTTACACATAAAAAACTTAGTGTCAAAGATATAGTGTCACAAAAAATACATTTATATATCTAAATCGTTAGACATCAAGCTTTGACACTAGTTTGGCATATTTTTTGCTTTGAATATAAAGAATGAATTTAGGTATTAATAAATACAAGAAAACTTAAAGGTTCACTGAAGAAAATCCAAATAGGTGGTGTTATTGTTTATGTTAAAAGATGATACTCTAAAATATTTGTATGAAAAAACAAAGAGTTACGAGAAGGGCAAGGATAATGAAGTGTTTACGGCTCAATATATTTCGGAGCTATTTAAAGTTAAACGTAATACTATAAGTCACTATATAAATCAAATGATTGAAGATGGTGAAGTAATCAAAGTTAATACAAGACCGGTATATTTTTTTCATAAAAAGGCCTTTGAAGAAAAGTTTTTTAAGATTTCAAAAAACGTTTTCTCAAGTTTAGATGAGTTATTTTTTAAAGAAGATGAGGAAAAAGAGGGCGAAGAGATATTTGATAAGCTTATAGGGATTAACGGGAGCCTTAAACAAGCAGTTGATCAAATAAAGACTTCTATATTTTATCCTGAAAATGGCTTGCCTATTATGTTGAGTGGACCAACTGGTGTTGGAAAAAGTTATACGGCAAGTCTTATTCACAAGTACAGTATAAAATGCGGTGTTTTGCCAGAAAATGCGCCCTTTATTGTTTTTAATTGTGCTCAATATTACAATAACCCAGAGCTTCTGTCGAGCAATCTATTTGGATATGTGAAAGGAGCCTTTACAGGAGCGGATAAAAGTCAGGGAGGAATGCTTGAAGCTGCAGATGGTGGAATATTGTTTCTTGATGAAGTTCATAGGTTAAATAATGAGGGACAGGAAAAATTGTTTACCTTTATGGATCAAGGAGTAGTAAGAAGGATGGGAGAAACAGAGGGATGGCACAAAGTAAAGGTGCGACTTATCTTTGCAACCACAGAATCGCTTTCCGAAAACTTTCTGGATACTTTTTTAAGAAGAATACCTATAACAGTGTCAATTCCGGGACTGGATGAAAGAGATGATGACGAAAAAGCTCAATTTGTTTATAATTTTTTAATAAATGAAAGTAAAACCTTTAACAAAGACATACTTATTTCTCAAAGAGCAGCACAGCTTTTAGCCTTATATAAATATAAGGGGAATATAGGTGAACTTCAAAATACAATAAAGTATATATGTGCAGCTGCATATTCTAAGGATATTAAGTCAGATAAGGTTCAAATAAAGCTTAAGGATTTGCCAGAAAAGTTAATTAAAGAGGCAACAAATAATACAGAACCAAAAATAAAGCATAAGGAAGATATACTTATTACTCCAGAAAGCAAATTAGATGATTTATTTTCTAGTGAGAAAACCTCTCTGCAAGTAATAAAAAATACGTATAAACAAATATTTGATTTATATAAAAGTTATATTAAAACAAAAAATAAAGAGCAGTTTGAAAATGATATATTTCTAGAGATAAATTCTCTTATAGATAAATTGGTATTTGAAAAAAGCAAACACAATGAAAATGTAATGCTTCAATTTATAACATCATCACTCCACGATGTCTTTAAGTATGTAGAATACAGTTATAATGTTAGGTTTAATGGAAACAGTATTTATATAATAGCGTATTTCTTATATGCAAAGGGTTATGATGTAATAAGATGGAATAATGATACGGAAAAAATAAGAAATCAATTGCATAACTATATTTTAGCTAACAACAAAAAAGAATGTGAATTAGTTTCAAAGATGTCTAAGTTAATATCGAGTAAAATGGATGTAAATTTGTCAATGGATGATGAAATATTTTTATCTTTTTATTTAAAAAGTCTTAGCATAAAAGAAAATACAAATGATATAAAGGCAGTTATACTTGCTCATGGGTATGCCACAGCCAGCAGCATAAGTAGTGTTGTTAATCGTATGCTTGAGAAAAATGTATTTGAACCTTTTGATATGCCTATAGATATTTCAATGAGTGAGATAGTTCAAAAGCTTATAGAATATGTAGAAGAAAATGATGTATCAAATGGACTTGTTATATTAGTAGATATGGGATCTTTAAAGGATATATACTCAAATATCAAGGAGTATATAAATGCACCTATAGCAATAGTGAATAACGTATCTACTCAAATGGCATTATTTGTTGGAGAGCTTTTAAATAGAGATATTTATTTAGAAGAACTTATAGAAAAATTAAAAGCAAGCAATGAAACTCAGTATAAAATAATATATCCTGAAAAAGAAAAGGAAAAGGCTATAATAACCTCCTGCATAACAGGAATTGGAACGGCAAAGCAGCTTCAAGCTCTTTTAGAAAAAAGCATTCCAAAAGAACTTGGAATACACATATTGGTTCATGAATATGAAAGATTAAAGACCAATGGGGCAAAAGAAGCTTTATTTCAACTTTATAATGTTCTAGCAATTTTAGGTACAGCTAACCCAGAGGTAGAAGGAGTAGAATATATATCTTTAGAGGATTTAATCTCTGGACGTGGAGAGGATAAACTCTATAGGATTTTTGATGGAATAGCAGATGAAAATACTATTAGGGTAATAAATAACAATATAATTCGTAATTTTTCCCTTAAGAGTGTTGTTGGATCTGTAACCATTCTTGACACAAACAAAATATTAGAAAACATTGAGGATTGTTTAAATAACTTGGAGGTTATAATGGGTAAACGACTTCCAAACAATAAAAAGTTAGCTCTTTATGTTCATATAAGTTGTCTTGTAGAGAGACTTATACGTAAGGCACCAATAAAACAATATCAAAACTTAGACGAGTTTGTACAGTGTCAAAAAGTTATGATAAATAATATAAAAAAAGCTTTTAGTGCTCTTGAAGATATATATAATGTCAAAATAAATATGGTGGAGATAGGATATATATATGACATTCTAGCCGCACCAATGGATAGTTCAGAGGATATTTAAATAAAAATTTAGAAGCGTGCCACTAGGTTGGCACGCTTCTTGCTTTATATATAAGTGTAAACCAAATGAAAGGAGATAAAAGATGATATGATAAAGTTTTTGTTAGCATCACATGGAAATTTAGCAGACGGAATGTATAGTTCAGTGAAAATAATTATGGGAGAGCAGAGTAATATTTCAACTTTATGTGCATACGTCGAAGAAAATTTTGACTTGAAAAAAGAAGTCTCCAAAATAATTAATGGACTATCTTGTGAAGATAAATTAATAGTTATAACAGATGTTTTTGGGGGAAGTGTTAATAATGAATTTATGACAAACCTTAAAAACAAGAATATTTATCTCATTTCAGGTTTAAATTTGCCATTAGTAATTGAACTAATAACAAATCAAGACAACGAGGATATAGACAGTTTAATAAATAGAGCACTGGAAAGTTCTAAGGACAGTATATGTTACTGTAATAAAGTTATTAACTCTGTTCAGGCGGATGAGGAATTTTAATTACTTAATAGCTAACAATATATTTAAGTTTATATAAGGGAGGAAAATAAAATGATAAAGTTATTAAGAGTAGATCACAGATTATTACACGGACAAGTAGCATTTTCGTGGACCAGTTTCTTACAGGCAGATTGCATATTAATCGCAAGTGACAACGTAGTTAATGACCAGTTAAGGTTAACTACAATCAAACTTGCAAAACCTAGTGGAGTTAAGCTAGTGATAAAAAATATAGAAGATTCCATAAAGGCACTTAAAGAAGGAAAAACTGACAAGTATAGATTATTCATAGTAGTTGAATCTGTAGGGGATGCAGCTAAAATAGCAAAAGCTGTGAAAACGATTAAGAGCATAAACTTAGGCGGTACAAGACCAAAGGAAAATACCATATCTGTTTCAAAGGTTGTTCATTTAACTGAAGAAGAAATTAATATAGTAAAAGAACTAAGTAGTGATGGGGTAGAGGTTGAAGTAAGACAGGTTCCTAATGATACTAGAGTCAATGCTGTTGATTTAATTAAAAATAAAATTAGCTAAGGGGGATAAAAAAGATGGATATATTGTTAATTGCAATTATAGCGTTTTTCGGATACTGCGAATATTTTCTAGGAACTCAGATGATTCAAAGACCAATAGTAATGGGAACACTTGTTGGATTAGCTTTAGGAGATTTGCAGAAAGGACTTATTATAGGAGCATCAATTGAACTTGTATTTATGGGAGTAGCATCTATAGGAGCTGCAATACCACCAGAGGTTACTGCAGGAGGAATTTTAGGAACTGCATTTGCTATTAAATCAGGCTCAGGACCAGCAGTTGCATTGGCATTAGCACTTCCAATAGCTACAGTAGGATTACTTGCTAAAAACTGTATATATATACTCATAAGACCAGCATTAGCGCATAAAGCAGATGCCTATGCGGAAGAAGGAAATGCAAGAGGCGTTGAAATGATGCACTATTTATCTACCTTTGTTTTTGTAACAATTATGACTTTAATAGTTACACTATCCTTTGGATTAGGAAGTGGAGTTGTGAAATCATTTTTAACTTATGTGCCTAAGGTAATAACTGATGGACTTACTATAGCTACAGGTTTACTTCCAGCTGTTGGATTTGCACTTCTCGCAAGAATGGTAATGTCAAGAAAAGTAGTTCCATTTTTCTTCCTTGGATTCATAATAGCAGCTTATTTAAAGGTTCCTGTAATGGGCATAGCTGCACTTGGAGCAATAGCAGCATTAATAATAGTTGGAAATGAAAATAAAGTAAGTAAGGAGGTAGTTCAAGATGACAACGAATTCTAATACAGATAGCAAAAAAATAACTAAAAAAGATTTAAAAAAGGTGTTCTGGAGATCCTTTACCTTAGAAGGTTCTTGGAACTACGAAAGAATGTCACATATGGGATATGCATATGCTATGGTTCCTATATTAAAAAAGCTGTACACAAAGAAAGAAGATCTTAGTAAAGCTTTAAAGAGACACTTAGAGTTCATGAATATTACACCACATGTTGCTACTCTGCTTCTTGGAATATCTACTGCAATGGAAGAGCAAAATGCTAATGACGAAAATTTTGATGAAAGCTCAATATCCTCTGTAAAAACTGGTTTAATGGGACCGATAGCTGGAATAGGAGATTCCTTTGTTTGGGGTACATTAAAGATAATAGCAGCTGGAGTAGGAATATCACTAGCATCACAAGGAAATATATTAGGACCAATCTTATTCCTTTTAATATTTAATGTTCCTTTATATATATTGCGTTATATATGCATGTTTAGCGGATATAAACTAGGAACAGGGCTTTTGAGTAAGGTTGAGGAATCTGGAGTAATGGGCAAGGTTACTTACGGGGCAGCTATACTAGGCGTTATGGTTATCGGTGGAATGACAGCTACAATGGTAAATTTCACATTGCCGTTCATGATTGGTACTGGAAAAACAGCTGTTAAATTGCAGTCCATTTTAGATGGCATTATGCCAGCACTTTTACCTCTTGGTTTAACAGGTATAATCTACTACTTGCTTGGAAAGGGTGCAAAATCTAACTATATAATACTAGCACTTGTAGCAATGGGAATTGGAATTGCAGCATTAAGCTAAATAAATTCAATTTGGAGGTAATCATATGAAGGAGACTATGTACTCATATATCTTGGAAGAAGAGGAAGTATGCAAAAGGATATTGAGGGATAGAAAAGAGAAGTTAGATCCATTTGTTAAGTTAGTTGATGAAGCAAATACAAATAAAATAATATTTTTGGCAACAGGTTCTTCTGTTAATGCACTTAATTGTGCTAAATACTACATTGAAGAAAAGCTAAATATGGAAGTACAAATTAGAATGCCAAGCACCTTTTGCAATTATGATAAGGTTTTTGATAAAGAAAGCATAATTATTGCAATATCTCAAAGTGGAAGAAGCACTTCAACAATCGATGCTGTAAAAAAGGCTAGAGATGAGGGAGCAAAGCATATTGCAATTATTACTGGCAATACAGAAAGTGCAATTTGTGAGTATTCTAAAAATATAATTGATATAAATTGTGGTGAAGAAAAGGTAGGATATGTTACAAAAGGCTTTACTGCAACAGTGTTAACCTTGATGCTTATGGCACTTGAAGGTGCATATTCAGTAGGAAGAATAGACAAAGCTGAATATGAAACTGAAATAAAAAAGTTTGAAAATGTTATAAGTAAGATTCCAGCTTCTATAGACAAGGTAAATGAATGGTATGAAAATAACAAAGAAGAATTTATAAAAGCTGAAAGAATTAAGGTTATAGGTTACGGACCAGCCTATGGTGTAGCAATGGAAAGCAATACTAAGGTTGCAGAAACAGTAAGAATACCAGTTTCATCCTTTGAATTAGAGGAATATATGCATGGTCCGTACTTAGAACTTAAAGAAGATCACTATATGTTTTTCCTTAAAACCAAGGGGATTGTAGAAGATAGAATAGCTAAGTTAGAAGAGTATTCAAAAAGGACAACAAAATACTGCTATACAATTACCCATGAAAAAGAGACAAGTGATACTAGGACATTAGCATTAGGATATAGTGATGATGAAGATTTGAGTACCTTGCTATTTGTTATACCAATACAAATTTTATCTTACAAAATGGCTGAGGATAAAGGAATCCCACTTGGTATAAGAATATTTACAGACTTTCATTCAGAGTTATCAAGCAAATTATAAATTAATAATTTAGATAAATAAAATAAAAATATTTAGGAGGAACAACTATGTTTAATTTTGATGAAGAACACTATTTACAATTAGGAAGAGATGCTTATGCTTTGAGAGGAGAAGTGGAAAGTTTAGCTGACAAGCTTTCAAAAAAAGGCTTTGAAAACTTATTTTTCGTAGCATCGGGAGGATCTTTAGCTCTTACTCAAACTTTTGAATATATTTGGAGAACAAAATCTAAAATTCCCGTTTACTCAGAAATTGCAGCAGAAGTAGTTTTAAAGGAAAATAAACAGCTTAATGAAAAATCACTTGTAATATTACAGTCAAAGTCAGGAGATACAAAAGAAACAGTTGCAGCAGCTAAGTACCTTAAAGAAAAGGGAATAACTACTGTTGGAATAGTAAGAGTTGCTGGTTCACCTTTAGATAAAGTAGTTGACTATTCTATAGTTGAAAAAGTAGAAAATTTTGCTGGTGGAGATCCAGAAAACATGATTTTATATTTCCTATTGTTCCGTATGCTTCATAACAACGGTGAATTCCCTAACTATACTAAGTTTGCAGATGAACTTGAAAACCTTCCAAAGGCATTAGTAAGTGTTAGAGAGCAAGCTGATGAAAAAGCAAAAGAATTTGCAGAAAAATATAAAGATGAGACATATCAGCTTTGGATTGGAAGTGGAAGCTTATGGGGAAAGACATATTCATATTCAATGTGTGTATTAGAAGAAATGCAGTGGATTAAGACAAAATCTATACAAGCCCCTGAATATTTCCATGGTACACTTGAAATTGTAGAAGATGACACATGTGTTGTACTTTTAAGAGGTGAAGATGAAACAAGAGTTATCTGTGATAGAGTTGAGAACTTTACAAAACAGCACTCAAGCAAATTTACAATATTTGATACAAAAGATTATGTAACAGAAGGAATAAGCGATGAATTTAGAGTTATAATAGGACAACTTATTATGACAGGAGTGTTGGATCGTATAAGTGTATATTTAGAGAAGTTAAGAAACCATTCTCTTGATATAAGAAGATACTACAGAGTATTAGAATATTAATTGTAAAAAACCTTGGCATTGAAAATTTAGATAGGTTTATATTGTTAGGAGCTGATACACTAAGAGAATTAGTGTTCAGCTCCTTATTGTCATTTATGAAAACCACCTGCTGTGCAGGTGTGTTCAGAATAGCTTAAGCGATGAACAAAAAACCTCACTTTGATAAAATAGAGATGGTCTCGTCAGCCAAATCTAAAATCAAAGGAGGTCTGCCCTAAATGGA
>NZ_JBJIAA010000020.1:0-105788 GCF_045310695.1 Clostridium neuense | reverse complement strand
ACATATAAACACATCCTTATCTTATCTATATTTTAATGTGTTCGGTCTTTCGTGTCTACAATATTATACTAGCATCACCTTCCACTGTGAATTGTGAACTGTGCACTGTGAACTAATTAAGTATTTACGAAAACAGTTCATAAAGGTAAATTGCTAAGGTTAAGCTCAGTTTTGAGTAGCAATCATCAAAATCAATATCGCATATTTGTTTCATTTTTTCCAATCTATTTTTTAAAGTATGTCTATGAATGTATATTTTTTCTGAAGCTAAATTTATATTAAATTCATTATCTATAAAGGATTTTAGGGTGTAAAAATAATTTGTGTTGTGTAGCCTATCATATTCTATTAATGTGTATATTTTTTCTTGTAGAGATTTTGCAATATAGCTGTCAGAATTAATAAGCCCCAAAGTTTTAAAAAGAGATAGGTATTTATAAAAGCAAATGCCTGTTTTAACTTTTATTTTCTCTAATGCTAATAGGCTTGAACAGGATTCTTTATATGCAGTTCTTAGGTTTTCTATTGAATTAAATATATTACTTCCACCAATTAAAAGCATGAGGTTTGATTCATTTTTAGAAGTTGCTTTTAAAACATGCATTAGTTCTATGCTTAAAGTGTGAGCTGAAAGTTTTTTAGGTGAAGATATTAAAAACATTACTTTGTTATCTAAAATTTCAATAATAGTAAGCATGTCATGACCGTGAAAATAATTTCTAAGATTATTAATAATATTAAGTAATGTGTTTTCTGATATAAGAGTATCATAGGTGTTTATAACCGATAAGATAAATAGACATAAGCTTGAAGCCTTATTTAACTGCAAGCTTTTTTTTAGATGACAAGCATCATCAAAGTTAATTTTCTTATCTATTTTTAAGCTTTCAAAAATATGCTTGCAATTATCACTATGAATTTTATTATTAAGTTTAATATTTATTGCATATGCGTTTTTAAGCACAACTTGAGTTATTATTGAAAAGCTTAAATCCTTTGGAATTTCAAATATAGGAAAATTGTATTTGTTTCCATCATCTATTATATATTTAGGTATTTTGTTTAAATAATATCCTGTTTGAATTCCCATTCCAGCGAGACCTTTGGAGTGAAGTCTGAATATCAAATCTTTATTTAAGTTTTCATTATCTAGTTTATATCCTGTAGTTAATAAAAGCTCATCCCTTTGGAGATAACTAATTTCATCTAGTATTTCCATTATATTTACCCAGGCTATTTCATTATTTATTCCATTTTGGTCTGTCATTAATTTAATTCCAGTAAGTGAATCTAGTTGAAACAAATTTTTAATAAGCAATGGCAAAAGAATCAGCTCCTTTGTACATAGTGTCCAATATTCATTAATAAATAGGTACATGCCGTTTATTGTTAACTAAATAGAAATAAATTATAATAATGTAAATTGATAAATTAATAATATTTAAAGCTAACAACATAAAAATTATCAACATATATCTTGCTAAATAATATTATATCAATAAATACAAATATTTTATATAGGATTTGTTAACGACTTTGAAAATATTAGATATGTGATTTTGGGAGGTAGTGTTTTTTATGGAAGAAGTAGTTATAAGACTTAGAATGGGAAGCACAGATGCACATTATGGTGGCAATCTTGTTGATGGTGCCAAAATGCTTTCTTTGTTTGGAGATGTGGCAACAGAATTATTAATAAGACATGATGGTGATGAGGGGTTGTTTAGGGCATATGAAAGCGTTGATTTTTTATCTCCAGTTTATGCAGGGGATTATATAGAGGCTGTAGGGAGAATTGTTAAAGTGGGAAATACTTCAAGAAAGATGGAGTTTGAAGCTAGGAAGGTTGTTTCGCAGAGAACTGATATAAATGATTCTGCTGCCGATTTTCTTCGCGATCCCATAGTTGTTTGCAAAGCGATTGGAGTATGCGTCGTTCCTAAAGATAAACAAAGGAAATAAGGTGGCTAAGTTATGGAAAAGTTAATAATTACAGCTGCAATATGTGGTGCTGAGGTTACCAAAAAGGATAATTCAAATGTTCCATATACAGTTGAAGAAATCGTAAAAGAGGCTAAATTTGCTTATGATGCTGGAGCAAGTATAATTCATCTCCATGTAAGAGATGATAGCGGCATACCAACTCAAAGCTTTGAAAGATTTAAAGTGTGTATAGATGGAATAAGAAAAGAATGTCCAGATGTAATAATAGAACCTTCTACAGGTGGAGCTGTTGGTATGAATAATGATGAAAGATTAAGCCCTGTGTTTTTGAAACCAGAAATAGCAAGTCTAGATTGTGGTACTTGTAATTTTGGCAAGGATGATATTTTTGTAAATACAGAAGATACTATAAGATATTTTGTTAAAAAAATGAATGAATTTGGAGTCAAGCCAGAAATAGAGGTTTTCGATAAGGGAATGATAGATACGGCATTAAGACTTCATAAGGAAAAGCTTTTGAAAGCACCTCTTCAGTTTAATTTTGTTATGGGAGTAAGAGGAGGCATAGGTGCAAGCTTAATGGATTTAGCATTTATGAAAGCAAGTATTCCGGAGGATTCAGCATTTACTGTAACAGGTATAGGAAAAGCACAATTTACAATGGCAGCCATGGCAATAGTCGCAGGTGGTCATGTAAGAGTAGGCTTTGAAGATAACATATACATAAGAAAAGGAGTTTTAGCTAAGTCAAATGGTGAAATGGTTGAAAAAGCAGTTAGAATTTCAAGAGAAATAGGAAGAGAAATAGCAACTCCAAAAGAAGCAAGAGAAATTTTGCATCTAATATAAAGAAAGAACATTAAACTTTTAGAATAAATAAAATTTTTTTACAACAATTATTTTTGGAAGAGTAAAGAGTAGAGTGATGGATGATTTTCTTCCGCTTCACTACAGAAAATCTTACAACTTAGTATTAAGAAAAAATAAAGCTTTCGTTCAGCGTACTGAACATCATTTGTTTTTATATAATTTAAGATTTATACGACGTAAGGAGGATAAATCCACCTTCACTCTACTCTCTACTCCCTACTCTTTGCTCTGAATTTTATGAATTACTTCAAGAATTCTAGTTGAGTGAGTTTAAAACTTACATGTAATTTAAACATACAAGATTAAAGGGGGAAATGATATGCAGTCATCAAAATATGGAACATATAGAGTAATAGAGCCAAAGGGAGTACTTCCTCAAGCGGCTAAGAAAATTTCAAATAATATGGACATAATGGATAATGAAATACTAATAGATGTTCAGGCACTTAATATAGATTCCGCAAGTTTTACTCAAATAGAAAATGAACAGGGCGGAGATGTAGAAAAGATAAAAAAGAGAATACTTGAAATAGTAGATGAACGTGGAAAAATGCAGAACCCTGTGACAGGTTCAGGCGGAATGTTAATAGGAACTGTGGAAAAGGTAGGCAAGAATTTAGCTTCAAAGGTAGATATCAAGGTTGGAGATAAAATAGCAACTCTTGTTTCCCTGTCCTTAACTCCACTTAAGATTGAGAAAATAAAAAGCATAAAAAAAGAAATTGACAGAGTTGAAATTGAGGGTAAGGCAATCTTATTTGAAAGTGGCATATATGTTAAGCTTCCAGAGGATTTAAGTGAAAACTTGGCACTTGCAGTTTTAGATGTTGCAGGGGCGCCAGCACAAACTTCAAAAATGGTAAAGCCAGGAGACAGCGTGCTTGTATTAGGAGCTTTTGGAAAATCGGGAACACTTTGTTCTTATGAAGCGAAAAAGAGAGTTGGACCTACAGGAAAAGTAGTTGGGCTTGTAGCTTTTGAGAAGGATAGAGATGAGCTCATAAAGGCAGGCTTTTGCAATGAGGTTATTATGGCAAATGCAGTTAATCCAACAGAAGTTTTAGAAAAGGCACTTGAAGCGAATGATGGAAAGGAATATGACATATCAATTAATTGCGTAAATGTCCCAAACACAGAAATGTCCACAATACTTCCAGTAAAAGATGAAGGAATAGCATACTTTTTTTCAATGGCAACGAGTTTTACAAAAGCAGCTTTAGGGGCTGAGGGAGTTGGTAAGGATGTATCGCTTTATATAGGGAATGGCTATACAAAAGGACATGCAGAAATAGCAATAAATGAACTTAGAGAATCAAGTGTACTTAGAAAAATATTTGAAGAAAGATACGCTTGAGGCAGAGTAGAGAGTAGAGTGATGGATGATTTTCCTTCGCTTTGCTGCGGAAAATCTTAATTTAAGAATAATTATTTCGTTCAGCGAAGCTGAACATCTTTAAGTTCTAAGATTTATACGACGAGAGGAGTATAAATCTACCTTCACTCTACTCTGTACTCTTATATTTTCAAGATTACTTGCAATGCTGAAATATTTAGAATCTAAAAATTTCATGGATACAAAAACAAGGGGTGGTTTAAGGTGAACAAGAGTAGAAGGTTTGAACTTTTTAAAGATGTGCCAGATAGCGATTGGAATGATTGGAAGTGGCAAGTTAAAAATAGAATAGAAGATGTAGCTACACTTAAAAAGTATATAAAGCTTACAGAGGAAGAAGAGGAAGGAGCTAAAAAGTGTCTTCAAAAATTTAGAATGGCTATAACTCCATATTATCTTTCTTTAATAGATCCTAATGACAAATTTGACCCAATAAGAAAGCAGGCAATACCGACAGTAGATGAGCTTACTGTTTCACCAGGGGATTTAGTTGATCCTCTTCATGAAGATGGAGACTCCCCAGTACCTGGTTTAACTCATAGATATCCAGATAGAGTTTTACTGCTTATAACAAATCAGTGCTCCATGTACTGCAGACACTGCACAAGAAGAAGGTTTGCAGGACATACTGATAGCTGCCTTGCTACAGAACAAATAGATAAATGCATTGATTATATAGCAGCAACACCAGAAGTAAGAGATGTACTTTTATCTGGAGGAGATGCCCTTTTAGTTGATGATGATTTCCTCGAATATATAATAAAGAAATTAAGAGCTATAAAACATGTTGAAATAATTAGGATAGGTTCAAGAGTACCAGTGGTTATGCCGCAAAGGATAACTGATAAGCTTTTAGATATGCTTAAGAAATATCACCCTATATGGATAAACACTCATTTTAATCATCCAAATGAAATAACAGAAGAATCTAAGAAAGCCTGCGAGATGATTGCAAATGCGGGAATACCCCTTGGAAATCAGTCCGTGCTTTTGAAGGGAGTAAATGATTGTGTTCATGTAATGAAAAAGCTTGTAAATGAACTGGTAAAAATAAGAGTAAGACCATATTATATTTATCAATGTGATTTATCAATGGGACTTGGACATTTCAGAACCTCTGTGTCAAAGGGAATTGAGATAATAGAAGGACTTAGAGGACATACATCAGGTTATTGTGTTCCAACCTTTGTAGTAGATGCTCCAGGAGGCGGAGGGAAAATACCTGTAATGCCTAACTATGTTATAAGTCAAAGTAATGACAAGGTTATATTAAGAAATTTTGAAGGCGTTATAACAACTTATAAAGAACCTAAAAATTATTCTCCAGACTGTCACTGCGAGGTTTGTGAAGGTAAGAAAAAGATTCATGAGATAGGAATTTCGGCCCTTTTAAGCGGAGAAAAAATGTCAATAGAACCAGAAGCTTTGGAAAGAGAAATGAGAATAGAAAAATACAAAGAGAGAGACAAAAGTGCAGAAGTATAAGGAATTTGAAAACTTCATTGAAGAAATTTCTAATTATAAAACGCTATCCATTATAGGGCTTGAAAAAAACACAGGTAAAACTACAACTCTTAACTATATTATGAAAGCTATAAAAAACAAAAAGCTTGCCATAACCTCTATAGGAAGGGATGGAGAAGAAGAGGATGTAGTAACCTTTACTCATAAGCCAAGAATATATGTTAAGGTTGGTACACTTGTTGCTACTGCTAAAAGTATGATTTTAAGAAGTGATGTTACCTTTAAGATACTTGAAATCATGGATATAGGAACACCTCTTGGAAATATAGTTATTGCAGAAAGCGCTACTTCTGGATTTGTTGAGGTAGCAGGTCCATCTATTAAAGAGCAGATAAAAGGTGTAATAAATAAGTTAAATAAGCATGGAGCGGAGTTTACTATTGTAGATGGAGCACTTTCAAGGAAAAGCCTTGCAGCACCAGCAGTCGCAGAAGCGGTAGTTCTTTGTGTTGGTGCAGCTTTTTCACATAGCATTTTTAAAATTGCATATGAAACAGAAAATTTAGCTTCCTTGTTTTCTGTTGGTAAGGCAGATTTTAAGATTGTGCGGCTTTATGAAAAGTTGATGAAGGAAGCGAGAGTTGCTTTTGTATATGAGGATCATGTTGAAAAAAGTGAGGCTAGTACTTCAATAGACTCATATAAAGAAATTATTTCAAGCTACAGGGATGATTTAAAATATGTATTTATAAAAGGGATAGTGACAGATAAGTTTATGAGGAAAATACTTGACTCTAATTTCAAGGTTAAAAAGGCTGCTTTTATTGTAGAGGATGGAACAAAAATTTTTATTAAAAAGGATACCTATGACAGATTTGTACTAAAGGGTGGAACAATAAAAGTAGTGGATAGTATAAAACTGGCAGGTATAAGTGTAAATCCTTGGTCACCAGAAGGAATTGTACTTGACTATGAAGAGCTATATAGTGAATTGAAAAGTAAAATTCAAATACCTATTTTTAATGTAAAGCAATTTGATATGGATGTGATAGAATGACGTTTTTAGAGGATGAAGCTAAGGAAAAAATAGGATTTTATTATGTGATGGATAAAGTTAAGGTTTCAAGTGTGTTTGGACAGGAAGCTTTTTCAGCTTTAAAGCCAATTATCTTAAAAAAGGAACTTCTAGCTGAGTACGAAAATATTGAGTTGTGTTTAAGCAAAAAAGAGTATTTTAATGATTTTAAAAATATTTTCATGAACTTTAGAGATATAAAGAATACTTTTAAAAGAAGTAAAGCTGGAAATGTGCTTGATGAAGTTGAGTTATTTGAAGTTAAAAACTTCGTGATTCTGATATCAAAAATAAGTGCTTTGTATAAAACATGTGAACTTAACTTAAAGGGAATTACTTTGCGCGATTTTAATAAAATATATAAACTCTTGAATCCAATGGAAAATAAAAGTTCAAGCTTTTTAATATACGATGAATATTCTCAAAGATTGTCTCAAATAAGAGCTTCAAAGAGAAATATAGAAAAGCTCATTTACAGGGAGAAGGATAGCAGAAGGCTGCAACTTTTAAGTGATAGAGCAAAAATAGTAAATGAGGAGAAAGCTGAAGAGTTGCAAGTAAGAAAAAGGCTTACAAATGAGATATCAAAATATGCCGATGAGTTGATTGATAGTACTTATGTGCTTGGAAAGTTAGATATGATTTTAGCTAAGGCTAAATGCGCGCTGGATTATGGACTTTCAAGTCCAGTGCTTTCAGATAAAATTAAAATAGTTAATGGTGTAAATCCCATGGTAAAGGATAAAGTTGAGAAAAAAGGTGGCAGCTTTAAACCTATTACCGTTCAATTTTCCAAGGGAACTACAGTTATTACAGGAGCAAATATGGGAGGAAAAACTGTAGCTTTAAGCATAGTTGCACTTAATTATCTTCTTGCATATCTGGGGTTTTATGTTTTTGCAGACAGCTTTGAATTTGTACCACTTGATTTTATGTGCTTTTTAAGTGAAGATGCAGAATCACTTCAAAATGGATTAAGTACCTTTGGCGGCGAGGTTATTAAGCTTAAGAGAATATTAGCTGAGCTTAATGGAAAAAGAGGATTTATAATTTTTGATGAATTTGCGAGGGGAACAAACCCAGAGGAAGGAAGTAACATAACCAAGGCTCTTGTTAAGTACCTAGGCAAATTTGATTCTATAACTGCAATTTCCACTCATTATGATGGAGTATGCAGCTTTGCGGATGTTCATTATCAGGTAAAGGGCCTTAAAAATGTAGATCTCAGTTTAATAAATAATATTGAGGGGGAAGAGGAATTCATTATGCTTATAAATAGGTATATGGATTATTCTCTTGAGAAGGCTGAGAAGGGTGCAGCTATTCCAAAAGATGCGCTCAACATATGTACTCTTATGGGCTTAGACAGCGAAATAATAAATACGGCAAGGAAATTTTACAAGGAGGGATAAAATGAAAAGCAAACTTAATCTTGATTTTGAAACTGTTCGTAAGGCTAGAAATTGTGCTCACAATATAGCTGTGGAGGTTCAAAATTTTATAGATAAAAATACCACGGTTTCCGTTGAAAGAACTATATGCAGACTCTTTGGAATAGATGGTGTTAATGACGAAAATGTACCACTGCCAAATGTGGTGGTTGAAAATATAAAAAAAGGTAAAGGACTTTCTAAAGGTGCAGCTTATTATTTAAGCAATGCCAAGCTTAGTACAGGGCTCTCAATGCAGGAAATAGCAGAGGAAGTTTCTAAAGGAACTTTGAATTTAACAGATTTTAATTCAAAGGATACATTTTTAACTATGGATAATGCATTAACTATTGCAAAGAAGAGTGTTGAAAGAATAAAAGCAAATAGAGAAAAGAGAAGTGAATTTTTAAATTCTTATGGCGATAAAAAAGGCCCTCTTTTATATGTAATAGTGGCAACAGGAAATATATATGAGGATATAACACAAGCAGTTGCGGCTGCTAAACAGGGTGCAGATATAATTGCAGTTATAAGAACTACAGCTCAAAGTCTCCTTGATTATGTCCCGTATGGTGCCACCACAGAAGGATTTGGAGGAACTTATGCGACGGAAGAAAACTTTAGGCTTATGAGAAAAGCACTGGATGAAGTTGGAGCTGAACTCAAAAGGTATATAAGACTCTGCAACTATTGCTCTGGACTTTGCATGCCAGAAATTGCTGCTATGGGTGCACTTGAAAGGCTTGATGTAATGCTTAATGATGCTTTGTATGGAATACTTTTTAGAGATATAAACATGCAGAGAACCTTTGTAGATCAGTATTTCTCAAGGGTAATAAATGGCTATGCAGGAGTAGTTATAAATACTGGTGAGGATAATTATCTAACTACAGCGGATGCCTATGAAGAGGCTCACACAGTTTTATCCTCGCAGTTTATAAATGAGCAATTTGCACTTATGGCAGGACTTAAAGAAGAACAAATGGGACTTGGTCATGCCTTTGAAATGGATCCAGAGCTTGAAGATTCCTTTGTGTATGAACTTGCTCAAGCGCAAATGTCAAGAGAGATATTTTCTAAAGCTCCACTTAAGTATATGCCTCCAACAAAATATATGACGGGAAACATATTTAGGGGTCACGTTCAGGATACTTTATTTAACATGGTCACTGTTTTAACAAACCAGAGAATTCACCTTCTTGGAATGTTAACAGAAGCAATTCACACTCCTTTTATGTCCGACAGAGCTCTTTCTATTGAAAATGCTTCTTATGTCTCAAGGGCAATGAAGTCACTTGGTGATGAAATAGAATTTAAAGAGGGCGGAATTATTCAAAAGAGAGCAGATTTTGTACTTAAAAAATCTTATGAACTTTTAAAGGAAATAGAAAGGGATGGAATTTTCAATACCCTTGAAAAAGGAGCTTTTGCTGGAATAAAAAGAGGGAGAGACATGGGCAAAGGCCTTGATGGTGTTTTTGAAAAATCTGAAGAATACTTTAATCCATTTTTGGACTTGATGCTTGAGAAATAATGAAAGGAGTAATGCGCTTTGAGTGGAGGTTTATATTCTCTTGAAAAAAAAGAGTTTGATAAAACATTAGATTTAACAAAGGTAAGACCATATGGAGATACCATGAATGATGGCAAGGTTCAAGTTAGCTTTACACTTCCTCTTGGTGATTCTGAAAAGGGAGCCGAGGCAGCAAGAATCTTAGCTAAGAAAATGGGACTTGACGATATTGATGTTGTTTGTCATAAAAAACTTGATGAAAACTTTACCTTTTATGTTTTATATGGTTCGGTAAAACACACTGTTGATTACACAGGTATAGTAGTCCAAACTGTGGACGTAGACACAATGTCCATGGGTGAAGTTGATAAATATATAAAGGAAAATATAAAGAGAAAGATTGTAGTGGTTGGGGCAAGTACGGGTACAGATGCACATACTGTAGGTATTGACGCAATAATGAACATGAAAGGTTATGCAGGACATTATGGTCTTGAAAGGTATGACATGATAGAAGCCTATAACCTTGGAAGTCAGGTTGAAAATGAGGACTTTGTAAAGAAGGCAATAGAACTTAAGGCAGATGTACTTTTAGTTTCTCAAACTGTAACTCAAAAAAATGTTCATATAAAGAACCTTGTAAACTTAGTTGAAATACTTGAAGCAGAAGGGATTAGGGATAAGGTTATTCTAGCCTGCGGTGGTGCTAGAATAACTCATGAACTTGCAAAAGAGCTTGGTTATGATGCAGGTTTTGGTCCTGGAAAGTTTGCTGAAGATGTAGCAACCTTTGCTGTAACGGAAATAGTAAAGAGAAAGAATGCGAAGTAACAATGATTAGTCACATTAAAAGAATTCTATAAATCTTGGTGGCTATTTTAAAATAGTGCTTGCTTTGGGTTCAAGAAGGATAATGGGCAAAGCCCAAACCTCGTGTATGTTTATACTCGCTGAGAAAACGCTCAGACAGATTGAAACATCTAAGAATTTTAGGATTTTTTTATCAAGATTTATTAGAATTTTTTTAAACTGTTCCGTCAGCATTGTTACTTCGCTCCCACGGTGGTGCAAGGAAAAAATTCCTCCGTACCTACGGAATGTTAGGGGTGAATCTTTGTAATTAATTAAATTTTTACATAATATATTGTTTTTAATTTCTATTGATTAATTATATTTACAGCAAATTTTTCGTAGAGAAACGGAGAAAAATTTTCCTTGATTTTACCGTAAGCGAAGCAACAACATTGAAGAAACTGTTTAAATAAAATTTTATAAATATTAGAGCCTAAATCGTAGAAGTCTTAGAACTTTCAATCTGTTTGAGAGTAGCGAGTTATTGAAAGTTCTTAGAATTTTAGGATTTAGGCTCTTAGATTTATTAATTTTATTTAATGTTTCAAAATATTGTTGTATAGCGCCTTTATTTTATACTTCCAGCAGTAACCGATTTTATAATATGCTTTTGTGCGAAGAAGTAGAAGATTACAACAGGTATTATATCTAATATTAATCCGGCTAAAGCTAAGTTCCATTGTTTTGTATATTCTCCAAAGAAGAAGAAGGTTTTTAATGGAATTGTCATGGTGTTAGGCTTATTAATTACTAGCGAAGGAAGTAGGTAATCGTTCCAGATCCACACTACATCTAGAACTGAAACTGTTACAGACATAGGCTTTAAAAGGGGGAATATTATATACCAAAATGCCTGAAGTTTACTACAACCATCTAACATAGCAGCTTCGTCAAGTTCTACTGGAATACTTTTAAGGAATCCATGATACAAAAAGATTGCTTGAGAAACTCCAAATCCAAGGTACATAAAAATTAATCCTGGTACATTTAAAAAATGTAGTTTTCCCATTAATCTTATAAGTGGAAGCATTACTGCCTGGAAAGGGATAATCATTGCTGCTACGAATATCATTAAGATAATGTTGCTTATTTTGCTTCTGGTTCTTTCTAAAACCCAGGCTGCCATAGATGAAAAAATTATAATTACAACAACACTGATAATTGTAATAATTAAAGAATGAAATAAAGAATTAAAAAAATCTAATTCTGCATAAGCATCTTTAAAATTATCAACAATTAAAGATTTCGGAAATGCAAGAGTACTTGTAAATAATTGAGCTTTTGTTTTAAACGAATTCACAATAATTATATAGAAAGGTGATAAAAATATTAAGGCCATTACAATGCCTATTATAGAAACAATACAATGAGAAAGTGTGAATTTACTTTTGTTAGTAATTTTATTTGTTTTAGTATTTTTAGCAATGTTAGTAGTCATTATACTTCCACCTCACCTTTCTTTGAAATGTATACTTGTGTTAAGGATATAGCTGCTACAACTAAGAAGAAGATAACTGCCTTTGCTTGAGCAACTCCCATTAAATTAAACTGAAAAGCAGTATTATATATGTTCATAGCTAGCATTTCAGTTGCTTTTGCAGGACCTCCGGCTGTTAAAGATAAGTTCTGATCATATAATTTAAATGAATTAGAAAGTGTTAAGAAAATACTTACAGTAAATGCTGGTCTTATTAATGGTATTGTTATGTTTTTAATTTTTTGCCATGCGTTTGCACCATCAATTTCAGCAGCTTCTAGAGTTTCAGCAGGAATGTTTTCCAAAGAGGATATATAAATTACCATTAAGTATCCAGACATCTGCCATGCCATGATTATAATCAAACCAGCAAGTCCAGTATTACCAGTTGAAAGCCAACCTAAAAGCCATTTTACATGGATGGCTCTACCTAATGCATCAAATACTTGTATAAATATAAATTGCCATATAAATCCTAATATAAGACCGCCTATTAAGTTTGGCATAAAAAACACTGTTCTTAGAAGATTATTTAGTTTTGATTTTCTTGTAACTAAAAGTGCTAAACCAAAACTTATGACGTTTAATACAATAAGAGATAAGATTGTGAATTTTAAGGTAAATAAAAATGAGTGGGTAAATGTTGCATCTTTAAAGGCTGCAACGTAATTTTGTAAACCAGTCCACTTCACGGTTACTGAGTCAATTCCATTCCAGTTTGTAAAGGAATAATATATTCCAGAAAGAAGTGGTATAAGCTGGACTAATATAAAGGCGATAAGAGCTGGAGCTAGGAACAGCCAAAAAGATAAATTCTTCTTTTTCATTGAATTTCCCTCCTATAAGGTTTTTTAGTTATGTACTTAGTACTTATAATTGAAGAATAATGCAGCTTAAGCCAACTTACAAGGTATTGCAAATTGCCTAAGCAGCATTATTTCTTATGTGTAATCAATTTTATACGTGCAAAAGTTAAGGTATTTATTAGAAATATAAACTTTTTTTAAGTAATTATTATTTTCTTGCAGCAGCCCACTGATCTTTAGCATCTTGAACTAATTTGTCCCAAGTCATATCACCTGAAGTGTATTTTTGAAGATCAGTACCAAGTTTATTTTGTCCCCAACCAGTAGGATAACCCATGAATACCCAAGGTATTGTGTTACCTGCTTTAGAATATTTAGTTAATTCTTTTGATATAGGATCTACAGGCTGTAAGTTTGAAGCATCATATCCTTTTAATGCTGGTATGAATTTGAAGTCGTTAATTATAGCATTTTTACCTTTGTCAGATGTGTAAAGCCAATTTAAGAAGTCTTTTGCAGCTTTCTTAGTTGCAGCGTCTTTCTTAGAGTTTATAGACCAGTACATAGGAACACCAACAGGTACGCAGCCTTCTTTAACACCATCTATAGGCATTGGAAGTAATCCCATACTATCAGCTACATCTTTGTTGATTCCTGAAACTGTAGAGTAAATCCAGTTTCCTTGCTCAATGATTGCAACTTTACCTAAAGAGAATAATTTTTCAACCTGAGTTGAGTAATCAACACTGTTTATAGATTTATTTGTTCCATCAGGCTTGTATGCATATTTGTTTTGTATATCTACTAACTTTTTAAATCCATCAGCATAAGTAAAGTTGATAGTTTTTGCTTTGAAAGCAGATACACCATCTTTTAATTCTAATGCAAATGGAACGTTTGAATCATGTAATCCATCAATCCAAGTTTCCTTTCCAGCTGTTCCAAATACAGCGTCAATTCCAAGATCTTTCTTCTTAGAATCTAAAGTTGTAACTGCTTTTTCAAGATCAGCATATGATTTTATAGTACTTGGATCAATTCCTGCTTTTTTAAATATAGATTTATTATATATAAATCCGTAACCTTCCATATCGAATGGTAATCCATATATTTTTCCATCCGATTTAACAGCATCTAAAGTTCCATCATATGCTTTTGAAACCCATGGTTGATCTGATAAATCTTCAAGTTTTGCTTTCCAATCTTGTACATCTTGTGGACCACCTATATTATATATTGTTGGTTCATCTCCGGAGGCAAATTTTGTTTTTAGTGCAGCTCCGTAGTCTTGACCACCTCCAACAGTTTGTACATTTATTGTAACATTTTTGTGGCTTGATTCGTAATCCTTTACAGCTTTATCAAGAGCAGTTTTAGCTTCAACCTTGAACTGAAATATATTCACGGTAACATTTTTTGAAGAATCACTTCCTCCACTACTGCTTCCGCAGCCAGTAAATATCCCCGTAGTTAAAGTTAATGCACAGGCAAGTGCTGTTAGACTTTTGATTTTTTTCATACATATCCCTCCAACAAGTTTAATAAATGATGCAATCGCTTGCATTTAAGTTTATTATATTGAATTTATATCAATGTGTCAAATTTGTTTTGATAGTAAATATAGTCAATTATAAGATGTTTATGCAAAATAGCTATTGCAGATGTGATATTTTATATAAAGTTACAATTGACATTTTGAAATATTACTACTAATAATAAATATATAAAAAATATATTGTGGAACCGGTTGTATTAAATTATATGAACAAGGTGTGAAAAATATGAGTGTTACTATAAAGGATGTCGCAAAAGAAGCTAATGTTTCTCCATCAACTGTGTCGAGGGCTATAAGCAATAGCCCTCGAATAAGTAAAAAAACTAAAAAGAAGATAGAAAATGTTATAAAAAAGTTAAATTATCATCCTAATGCTATAGCAAGAAGTCTTGCGAACAAAGCGACTAATGTGATTGGAATAATATTGACTAATGAAATTGAAGGATTGACTAAGAATTCGTTTTTTATCCAACTAATGACAGGCATAAGCAGCTATGCAAAGCAGCATGGATATTACATAATGTATACGTTTTGCGCAACGTATGAAGAAGAGTTAAGGTGTGCAAAAGATTATGTAAATGGTAAGTTAGTGGATGGCATAATACTTGGTTCTGTTAGGACTAATGACAAATGTATAAGATATTTAAAACAAATAGATTTTCCATTTGTTATTATTGGGAGACCAGAAAATACTAAAGAAACCTTATGGGTTGATAATGATAATTTTAATGCAATGTACAATGTTGTTAGTAAGTTACTGCTTAGCGGATATAAAAAGATAGCTTTTATTGCTCCTAAAGTTGAAATGAATGTTTCAAAGGATAGACTCAGTGGGTATATTCAGGCACATAATATAAATGGAGTAGATGTTGACAGGGACTTAATAAAGGAGGTAGGTGCCTTTAAAGAGGAATGTGGTTATAAGTCCATGAAAGAAATAATAAAAAAAAGCATTCCATCAGCAGTAGTTGCAGCAGATGACCTTTTAGCTTTTGGGGCTATTAGAGCTTTAAGAGAAAGTGATGTTAGAAATGCTGCTGTAGTTGGATTTAATAATACTCCTCAAGCGGAATATTATAAGCCATCGCTTACTTCTGTAGATATAAACGTGAGAGAGCTTGGTTATTATGCTTCTAAGCTTCTTGTAGATATGTTAAGAAATAATATAAGAGAAAATCATTATATAATACAAACAAGGGTAGCAGAAAGAGAAACAGCTAAGTTTAATAAAATTAATCCTATTTCAATATCTCTATAAATTTCAAAGTACCTTTATGTTCTAAAAAATAAATAGTCTTAATATGTATTGACTAAAGGGAAAAAATGTTCTATAATGAGTGCAAGTGTGCAATCGATTGCATAGAACGAAATTACATAGATATTGGGGGGTAATAAATGAGCAAAATTAAAGGATGTATATTTGATTTAGATGGAGTTATTGTGGATACTGCAAAATATCACTATTTAGCTTGGAAAAGGCTAGCAAATGAGCTGGGATTTGAGTTTACCGAAGAGCAAAACGAAAGATTAAAAGGTGTAAGTAGAATGAAATCTCTCGATATACTTTTGGAAATTGGTAAGCTTAATTTTAGTGACGAAGAGAAGCTTCAGCTAGCTGAGAAAAAGAATAATTGGTATATTGAATATATATCTAATATGAATAGCAATGAGATTCTTCCCGGAGCAAAGGAATTCTTACAAATTGTTAGAAATAATGGAATAAAAACATCACTTGGCTCTGTAAGCAAAAACTCAATGACAATACTTAATAATCTTGATTTAGCAAAGTATTTTGATGCTATAATTGATGGCAATAAAGTTACACATGCTAAACCTAATCCAGAGGTTTTTGTACTAGGAGCTAGAGAAATTGGAGTTCCTGAGCAAAGTTGTGTTGTTTTTGAAGACGCTGTGTCTGGAATTGAAGCAGCTATTAATGCAGGTATGTATTCTATAGGTATTGGAAGCAAGAAGGTATTAAATAAAGCTAATATTGTTATCGATTCACTAGCAGACATGAAAATAGAAATGTTGGAACTGCTTTAAAATAATAATTACATAGTTGGGAAAAAATAAAGTTTTATGGAGAGCGAGGGAATTTAGTTGAAAAAGTATTTTGAATTAGATCCATGGAATATTATACAAGATAAATTAGATTCTGAGGATAATAGAATTGCCGAAAGTATATTTAGTATTGGAAATGGATATATGGGGCAGAGGGCAAACTTTGAAGAAGATTATAGTGGAGAAACTCTTCAAGGAAGCTATATGGCAGGAATATATTACCCTGATAAGACTAGAGTTGGTTGGTGGAAGAACGGATACCCTGAATATTTTGCTAAGGTGCTAAATTCTACAAATTGGATTGGCATAGGAGTAAAGATTGATGGAGAAGCACTTGATATTGCAAAATGTAAGGTTAAAGACTTTAAAAGGGTTCTTAATATGAAACATGGATACCTTTACAGAACCTTTACTGCAGATATTGAGAGTGGTAAAAAAGTAAAAGTTGAGGCAAAGAGATTTGTAAGTATAGTAAATAAAGAAATTGGAGCAGTAAAGTATTCTGTAACTCCACTTAATTTCAGCGGAACAATAGAGTTCTCACCATTCTTGGATGGCGATATTAAAAATACAGATTCAAATTATGATGAGAAGTTTTGGAGTGAAGTTTCAAAGAAAGCTGAAAATGGACGAGCAATGCTTACAGTTAAAACTAAAAAACTAGATTTTTATCTTTGCTCTTTAATGAAATATGATATTTTAAAGCAAGGTAAAGAATATGAATATAAGGCTAAAACACTTGAAAGAGAAAAATTTGTAGGAAATATTGCACAAGTAAGCGCAGGAGAAAATGAAGAAGTAGCTATTATAAAATATGTTTCGAATGTTACATCAAGAGATTTTAAGCCAGAAGAATTAGCTGAAGCCGGAGAAAAAATTTTACAAAAGGCTTATGCTAAGGGGTATGATGAACTCCTAAGTGAGCAGGCTAAAGCATGGGAAGAAAAATGGAAGGAAAGCGACATAATAATTGAAGGTGATGTATCTGCTCAGCAGGCAATAAGGTTTAATATTTTTCAACTAAATCAAACTTATACAGGAGAAGATGACAGATTAAATATTGGACCAAAAGGCTTTACAGGTGAAAAGTACGGTGGAAGTACTTACTGGGATACAGAGGCTTATTGCGTGCCATTCTATTTAGCTACTGCTGATAAAAAGATAGCAAGAAATTTATTGATTTATAGATATAAGCAGCTTGAGAAGGCAAAAGAAAATGCTAGAAAGCTGGGCTTTAAAAAAGGAGCTCTTTACCCTATGGTAACTATGAATGGTGAAGAGTGCCATAATGAATGGGAAATTACCTTCGAGGAAATCCACAGAAATGGAGCAATAGCGTATGCTATATATAACTATGTAAATTATACTGGTGATAAAGCATATTTGGGTGAATATGGACTAGATGTTTTGGTTGAAATATCAAGATTTTGGGCTGAAAGAGTTAATTATTCAGAACAAAAGCACAAGTATGTGATCTTAGGAGTAACAGGACCAAACGAATATGAAAATAACGTCAGCAACAATTGGTATACAAATAGAATTGCAGCTTGGACTTTAGAGTATACAATTGAAGCTTTAGGATATGTTAAAGATAATGAGGCTTCTAGATATGATGAAATAATTAAAAAGCTAAATTTAGAAGAAACAGAAATGGTTAAATGGAAGGATATCATAGAAAACATGTATTATCCTGTAAATGAGGAGCTTAAAATATTCTTGCAGCAGGATGGATATATGGATAAAGAACAAATTTTAGTAAAAGACTTAGATCCAAAGGAATTGCCAATTAACCAGCATTGGTCTTGGGATAGAATTTTGAGATCTTGCTTTATTAAACAAGCAGATGTACTTCAAGGTTTGTATTTCCTTCAACATTTATATGACAAGGATACTATAAGAAGGAACTTTGAGTTTTACGAGCCAAGAACTGTTCATGAGTCTTCTTTATCTCCATGCATACACTCAATTTTAGCAGCAAAGCTTAATAAAGAAGATAAGGCATATGAACTTTATTTAAGAACAGCTAGATTAGACTTAGATAATTACAATAACGATACGGAAGATGGCTGTCATATTACAAGTATGGCAGGAACCTGGATGTCTGTAGTTGAAGGTTTTGGTGGATTAAAGGTTAAGAATGACATGCTTACTTTGGAACCTTTTATACCAGGCAAATGGGATTCTTTCTCCTTTAAAGTAATGTTTAGAGATACATTAATAAAAGTAAGTGTAAGTAAAGATACTATAAAAATAAATAATGAAAGTGAAAAAGATATAAAGGTATTAGTTAGAAATACTCCATACGTTATTAATGCATTAAAAAGTATTATTATATATACAGAGTAATTTATCTATAACAGGTAGGTGCTGCAGAATGACTAAATGAATTCACAGCACCTATAATTGCACATATTATGTATCCATATAATTACAAAAAGTGTATATAACAATTAATTTGTAATATAGTCCAAAACTGTAATTTGGACTTTAAATTTATCCATATATTTAGTGTGCGGATAGGGGGATATTAATGTGTTATGTATTAAAAATATAAAAGTTAAAACAAAATTATTTATGTCATTTGTCGTAATCGTTTTGCTTATAGCGATAGTTGGTATCGTAGGCATAGGAGCATTAAGAATTGTGGCAGGAAACTCACGAAAGATGTATGATAATAATTTGCAAAATGTGTATATATTGAGTGCTGTAGAAAAAAATCTTACTGCAATTAAAGCAGACGTTTCAAATATTGTTTATGATAAAGATGTTAAAAAGTCAGATATGATGAATGATATATCAGATAATGAGGAACGAAACAGTAAGCTTATAAGCGGTTATGCAAGATTAATAGATTCACCTGAAAAATTAAGAATATGGAATATATTAAAAATACAGATGAATCAATTTAAAGAAGCTCAAAATGATGTAGTAAGTCTTGTAGATAAGAGTAATTATTTTGATGCTGATATTGAATTCTCGCAAAAAGTAGCACCACTAATGGATATAATGTTTGGAAACTTTGATAAGATAATAAGTTTAAGTTTAGATAATGCAAAGCAAAGTAATTATGAAAACAATAAAGTATATAGTTATACTAATATTGCTATGATGGCATTACTTGTAATTGGAATAGCTAGCGCAATAGGATTATGGTTTGCCTTATCTAAGGATATTAATGTGCCACTGGCTAAAATGGTAGAAATGGCAGAAGATATGGGCAACTTAGATTTCTCAAAGGAATATTTAGTAGAGAAGAAAAATGAATTTGGAACAGCAACTGAAGCTATAATAAAGGCACAGTATAATGTAAAACAACTTCTAATTATGATAATGGAACATTCAAAGAGTATAAGTGAATCCAGCGAGGAACTTGGAGCTACAGTAGAAGAGATGTCTGCAAAGGCTGAGAGTATAAACGAGGCTGTAAAGCAAATATCCTCCGGGTTAGAGGAGACAAGAATGTCTTCCGAGGAAATAGCAACATCTATTGTAGGAGTAAACTCAAGTATAAATGAAATGTCAAGTAAAGCTGTAAATGGAAGCAGTAAATCCATAGAATCTAAAGAGAGAGCATCAAGAGTTCAAAAAAATGGTAAGGAAGTTATTAAAAATTCTCAAAGTATATATGAAGAAAAGCAAAACAGAATTTTAAAAGTAATTGAACTAAGCAAAGCTGCATATGATATAAAAAATGTGGCAGATACTATTGCTACCATTGCAAAGCAAACCAATCTTTTAGCACTAAATGCTTCTATTGAAGCTGCTAGGGCAGGTGAACATGGTAAGGGATTTGCTGTAGTTGCTGACGAAGTAAGAATGCTTTCGGAGCAATCGGCTGAGCAGGCAACAAACATTCAAAATATGATTTTAAGAGTGCAGGACGCCTTTAAGGAAGGAATTGATACTAATAAAGATGTATTAAAGTTTTTAAGTGAAAATGTTTCTTCACAATTTAAAAACTTTGGAGATATGGGAGACGAGTATTATAAGGATGCGGATTTCATGAACAAAATTACAGAAGAAATGGCTGCTATGTCTGAAAAAATTGCAGCAGCAGTTGGACAGGTAAACGAGGCTGCCCAAACTATGGCAAGCCTTGCGAGAGATTCTTTCGAAAACACAGAAACAATAAAGGAATCTATAGATGAGACAAGTGAAGCAATACATAAAGTGTCCCAAACAGCAGTAAATCAAACTGAGTTAGCTGAAAAGTTAAGTCAGATGGTAGGAAAATTTAAATTATAATATCTTTATTATCGATAATAAAGCCACACTAGAAATTAGTGTGGCTTTATCTATAGTATTTATTTAATAAGGGGTTGAGGTTTACTTTATTATAACTTCAGACACATTTTTAACATTAAAGCTTATGGTGTCGTCCGAAAGAGTAAACTTAATTGGTTTGCTATTTGCTAAAATACTTGATGGTTTTAAGTCGGTAAAAAGATTGAAATCAAAGCCTTTGTAATGATTTTTATAGTCATTTTTTGTTTGATCAATCTTAAGTTTAATAGAGTCTGCCGCTTTGGAAACTTCAATGTTGTATAAATTATAAGCACCATTTTTATAATCAAAGCTTTCTCCATCATCTTGGTAATGGACATAGTTTATACTTTTATCATTTTTAGAAAGATAAATATTAAGGGTGAGTTCATCAATAATTTTTTCACCTATATAATTTTGTACAGGGTAGTTAGGAAGCATACTTCCAGCTTTTATATATACAGGACACAAATCTAGTGGCGCCTTTTTAATTATAAATTGACCGCCTGAAAAATACTCTTTTGTCCAGTAATCAATCCAGTCATTTCCTTCAGGCAAGTAAACCATTCTACTTGTTTTACCCTGCTCAACAATTGGAGCGACCAGTATGCTGTCACCACATAAAAACTCATCATTTACTTCATAAGTATTTAAATCTTTTTCATAATGGACTAATAAAGGTCTTATTATTGGAAGACCGTCACTTTGTTCCTTCCAGAAAAGATCATAGAAATAAGGAATTAATTTATATCTAAGTTTAATATACTTTCTGCAAATATCCTCTGTTTTTTTATCAAAGGCCCACGGTTCTTGGTCTCTTGTAAATATTGAAGAGTGATTTCTAAATAAAGGGGTAAAAGTACCAACCTGTATCCATCTTGATAAAAGTTCAGGGGTACAGTCAAAGCCAAAACCTCCAACGTCTGTTCCACAAAAAGCAAAGCCGCTTAATCCTAAATTCATAAGCATTGGTAAAGACATGCGAAGATGTTCCCATAAGCTTTGGTTATCGCCAGTCCATACGGTAGAATATTTTTGTGTACCAGCATAGCAAGCTCTTGTTACTACAAATGGTCTTTTATTTGTATGCTTTTTAAGACCTTCATAGGTTGCTTTTGACATATAATGTCCATAAACATTATGAGCTTCTTTATGAGAAATCTTGTTTCCGTCATTATCAAACATAACATCATCTGGAAGAGGGCCCTTAAAGCTTGCAGGTTCATTCATATCATTCCATATACCAGATACTCCGTAGTCTGCGATTATTTTTTGATTATCTCCCCACCAGCTTCTAACTTTGCTATTCGTAAAATCAGGATAAAGTGATGCTCCAGGCCATACTTCATTTATATAAGGTACACCATCTTTATCTGTGGCAAAATAATTATTTTCTATACCTTCATCATATATTTTATAGCCCTTGTCCTTTTTTACACCGGGATCAATGATAGTAACAACTTTAAAGCCATTTTCTTTTAATTGAGCTAAAGTGTTTTTAGGATTATTAAATTTATCCCTATCCCAAGTAAAAACTCTATAGCCATCCATATAATCAATATCTAAGTATAAAGTATCACAAGGTATATCCCTTTCCCTAAAGTTTTTTGCCACCTCCATAAGCCTTTCTTCAGGTGTATATGACCATCTGCACTGCTGATATCCAAGTGTCCAAAGCTGAGGAAGTGGAGTTCTACCAGTTAAATATGTATAATTCTTAATTACTTCTTTTACTGAAGGTCCATAAATAAAATAGTAGTCTAAATTACCATCTACAGCTCCAAAAGAATAGTAGTTACTGTTTTCTTTTCCCATATCAAAGTGTGATTCAAAGGTATTATCTAGGAATACTCCAAAGGCTTTGCTATCTTTTAAAGTTATAAAAAATGGAATTGACTTGTAAAGCATTTCGAAGCTTTCAACATGAGGAGCGGCGCTATCTGTATTCCACATTTTATAGTGATAGCCTTTTTTGTTTAAGTGGCCTGTTTTTTCACCAAAACCATAAAAGAAAGTATTGTCATCTAATTTTTTTAATACATTAAATTTATATTCTCCAAGCTCCGAGTTAAATTTATGACCCTCTTTAAGTGCTAATTCAAGTGATTTTGGAGTTACACCTCTTTTTACAAAAGGAGCCCTTTCACCTCTATAGTCTTCACAAAGAATATTTCCGTCAATATCATAAATATCTACTTTAAAATTATCAAATACATTTAACTTTAATTTTTCAGTACAAATAGTAAGCTTAAAATCATCCTTTTTTACTTCAAATTTTGTTTCTTGTAATTTTATATCCTCTATAGCCGTAGAAGAGTGATTGGCTTGTTTAAGTGGAGCAAAAAAATTAATAATTGAAGCTGATATAATTTCTATAAACGCCGTGTTATGTTCAAATGTTATTTCTAATTTATTTTCTTTTAAATTATAATTTTGAATTTTACCAAACATATTGAACCCTCCTTCTTAGGTTTATTAATAGTAGTTATGTATAACTTATTAGTAATCCTTTACAAAAGAATACCAATACAAGACAAACGTTTGCATACAAATTAATTATATTAGAATTATTATTTTATGTCAAATTGATTATAGTAAATTTTGTATAAAAACTATGCTAAGTGCATAAAAAACTTCTTTACATAAAATAATAGTTGATTTTAACTATATTAAAAGTGATAATATTATTATATAAGATACTTATATATGAAATCGGTTGTATCAAACATATTTTTAAATTAATAAGCAAGGTGTGAAAAGCTATGAGTGTTACTATAAAAGATGTTGCTAGAGAGGCAAATGTTTCTCCATCAACAGTATCTAGAGTTATAAGTAATAGCCCTAGAATAAGCGATGAAACAAAAGAAAAGGTAAATCGCATAATAAAAAAGTTGAATTATCATCCAAATGTTATAGCAAGGAGTTTGGCGAATAATACGACTAATGTAATAGGAATTATTTTAACCAGTGAAATAGATGACTTGACTAAAAATCCATTCTTTATTCAAGTTATGACTGGAATAAGTACTTATGCAAAAGAAAAAGGATACTATATAATGTACACTTTTTGTACTACTTATGAGGAAGAGTTAAAATGTGCGAAAAATTACGTAAACGGTAACTTAGTAGATGGCATAATACTTAGTGCTGTAGTGGATAATGATAAGTGTATACAATATTTAAAAGACATACAATTTCCTTTTGTTGTTATTGGAAGACCAGAAAACACAAATAATATTCTATGGGTAGATAACGACAACTTTAAAGCGATGTATAATGTGGTAAGTAAATTTTTACTTAGAGGATATAAGAATGTAGCTTTTATTGGACCTAAAATTGAAATGAGTGTTGCAAAGGACAGATTAAGTGGATATATTCAAGCTCATAAAATAAACGGAGTGGAGATAAATAAGAATTTTATCAAGGAAGTACCTGCGTTTAAAGAGGAATATGGCTATGAATCCATGAAAGAAATAATTAAAAGTGAGATTCCAGAAGCAGTGGTTGCCGCTGATGATCTTTTGGCATTTGGTGCTATAAGATATCTTCATGAAAATAAAATGGAAAATACATCAGTAGTAGGCTTTAATAATACTCCGCAAGCAGAATACTATAGGCCTTCTCTCACTTCTGTGGATATCAATGTAAAAAAGGTTGGATATTACGCGTCTAAATTATTGGTAGATAGGTTAAAGAATAATGTGAAGGAAAATCATTATATAGTAGAAACTAATTTAGTAGAAAGAGAGACAACTAATTTTGGAAAAAACTATACCCAGCTTAAATGAGTTTTAAATCTTACCTTAAATGTAGTACATTAGTAAGAATACTGTAAATAATATGGTATAATATGTTCAATAAACAAATACCATGTTAAGGAAGTATGATAATATGAATATAGTTGAGAAAAACGATAGAAAAGAAATCATATTAAAACTTAATGATAAACTTAGTGAGAGTAAATTCCCTCACTATTGGTATGGATTTAAAAGCTTTCCTATGGCACTATATAATTTTGATGAGGTGTATTTAGTTAATTATAAGGAACTACCAGAGGGATACTATGTTGATGGTAAAGTTGCTATTGGAAAATGCACTGAAAAATTTGCTGGAAATACTATTATTAATCTAGGCGGTCAGTGTATTGTCATATGCAATATTGATAGCTTGGATGAAATAATAGATTTGGATAAGCTGTATTCTAAGATGGTTCATGAGATGTTCCATGGTTATCAACTTGAAAATGGTGATAAACGCTTTCCTAATGAGGAATTATATTTTACCTATAAGTTTACAGGAGAATTTTTAGCATTAAGAATAAAAGAAAGAGAATACTTACTTAAAGCTGTATTTGAAGAAGATGAAAATATAAGAAAAGAGCTAATAAGTGATTTCATTAACACAAGGGAATACAGGTGTAAACTTGTGGGAGCAGGTATAAATTATGAATACAGCATAGAATCGATAGAAGGAACAGCAACCTATGTTGAATATAAAGCACTTCAAAAAGAAACAAGCCTTCCTAAAAAGTATATAATAGCCAAGTATGGTGAAAAACTTATACAAAGTAATGAATTAAAAGATTTCAGATTTTCATGTTATTTTTCTGGTATGTTTATAGCATTAATAATGGATTCACTTAGTGAATGTTGGCAAGAAGAATATAGTAATTCTGAAGTATATTTATATAATTATTTAAAAGAGCAAATAGAATGGACACCAAAGGAGATTGTTCCACAAATTAATGCATATACAAGCTACATTCTCAGAAATTATGAAGATTCATGCAAGAAAGAGCTGATTAGTTTTTATATAAATGATGGTTATAACATAATTTTACAAGGTAAATTCTCTATAACGGAGTTTGATCCTATAAATACTGTTAGCTTAGATGGTAAACTTCTTCATAAAAGTTCCATTAAATTAAACAATAAGTATATTATAAAGGAGAAAACTTTAACTACTTATGAAAATAATAATGTACTTAGTGCATCAAGTGTTGAGTTTTTTATTAAAG
This sequence comes from Clostridium neuense, assembly GCF_045310695.1. Lineage (NCBI taxonomy): Bacteria > Bacillati > Bacillota > Clostridia > Eubacteriales > Clostridiaceae > Clostridium > Clostridium neuense. The sequence goes on along the minus strand of NZ_JBJIAA010000020.1, from coordinate 80,065 downwards.
ACGAACCACTTATAACTGAAGGTGGAATATACATTGAAGATATTGGCGAGCTAAAAGGAAAAGTTATCAGAACGAGTAAGGGATATATTGTAGTATTTAAGCAGCCTTTTGTTGATATTAGAGTGAAGGGTAGTGACTTAAAATAATAAAGGAATTATGTGCAAAATCGATTTTAGGAACCTTAAAAAGACCATCTGATTGGTTTGGAGTTAAATACATTTTTAACATCTACAGAGGCTGCGAGCACCAATGTATATATTGTGATTCGAGAAGTGAATGCTATGGAATTGAAAGTTTTAATGATCTTGTTGTAAAGACTAATTCTATAGAACTTTTAAGTAAGGCATTAGCTTCAAAGAGAAAGAAGGGTATGCTTGGAACGGGGTCTATGGGAGATCCTTATACAATATCTGAAAAGAAATTTGGTCTTACAAGAAAGGCGCTTGAATTAATTGCAGATTTTAACTATCCAGTACATGTTACAACTAAAAGCAATCTTATTTTAAGGGATATAGACATACTTGAAGAGATAAATAAAATATATACCTCAGTTTCTATGACAATTACTACCACAAATGAGGAACTTGCTAGGAAGGTTGAACCTTATGCACCTTTTCCAATGGATAGGCTGAAGGCACTTGGTGTACTTTCAGAAATTGGAATTTGTACAAGTATAACTATGATGCCAATACTTCCTTTCATTGAGGATAACGAAGAAAATATAAATGATATAGTAAATAAGGCGAGTTTTTACGGTGTTAAGCATATAGTTCCATGGCTTGGTATGTCACTTAGAGATAGACAAAGAGCATATTATTACAGCAAATTAGATGAACTATTTCCTGGGATTAAACAAAAGTATGAGAAAAGATTTAAAAACATGTATAGATGCTCAGCAAGTAACTCGAAAAAACTTTGGAGCATTTTAAGTGAGGCATGTGATAAACACAATATTTCATTAAAGATGCCAACCTATGAAGAAAAAATTACATCTACTCAGCTTAGTCTGTTTGACGGACAACCTAGAACTTAAAAATAGTAAATTAAAATTTGAAAAGCAGAGTGCAAAGGACAATGATTTTTCTCCGTAAAAATGGTTAATCAATAGAAATTAAGTACAATATATGGTGTGAAAATTTAATTAATTACAAAAATCCCACCTAAAATTCCGTAGTTACAGAGGAATTTTTTTGTACTACCGTGGGAGCGAAGTAACAATGCTGAAGGAACAGTTTAAAAAATTTCTAATAAGTCTTAGGATTTTATGATTTCTTTGACTTAGATTTATAGGATTTTTTTAACGCCACAAAGCATTGTTACTTCGCATTTTTTTTACTTGACTTAAAGTGCACTTTAAGTGATATTCTATTTTTAAGCAGGGAGGGGGATTATAATGGAGCTTGATATAAGTGAAGTTTCAAAGGTAACTAAACTAAAACCACATACTCTTAGATATTATGAAAGCATTGGGCTAATTAAAGATATAAAAAGAAATTCTTCTGGAAAAAGAATTTACACTGAGAATGATTTAAAATGGCTTGAGGTTATAAATAGACTTAGAACTACAGGAATGAATATAAGTAAAATGCAGGAATATGCAAGATTAAGGCATATGGGTGATTCCACGGTTTCTCAAAGAAAAAAGATTATGCAGGAACATCTAGAAGTGATAGAAAAGGAAATTAAAAGGCTTTCAGCTGCTAGAGATTATGTGTCTAGAAAAGTTGAAATTTATAGTGAGATGGAGGATAAACTTTATGGAAATGGAAAGTAGACTTGAAAGAGGATATAGAAAGATGATTGAAATCGATGGAGAGGCAGGAAAAAAAGTAGAAAATGGTTTAAATGATATATCACCGGAGCTTGTCAAATATATGATTGCATATAGTTTTGGTGATATATACTCAAGAGAAGCACTGGAATTAAAAGCAAAGGAAATTTGCGTTGTTGCAGCTTTAACTGCGATGGGAAATGCTAGGCCTCAACTTAAAGTTCATATAAATGGAGCTTTAAATGTAGGCTGTACAATTAGTGATATTAAAGAAATAATAATGCAGATGTCTGCTTATTCAGGATTCCCGGCATCAATAAATGCCATGAATGCGCTGCTGGAAGTATTAGGTGAACGTAAGGAAAGGGGCATAAAAGATCCAGAAGGAAGTGAGCCAGTAAGAGAGGTTTTGCCTAATGAAAGATACGAAGTAGGGGCAGAGCAGCTAGCTATGTTTGATAGTAATCAGCTAAAAAACTTAGAAAAGGCCTATAATGATTTTGCACCAGACCTTATTAAATTCATAGTAAATGGACAGGCAGATTTTTATGCAAGAGATAACTTTGGAGTAAAATATAGAGAAATGGCTACTGTAGCAGCATTAACAGCAATTGGAACAGCGGAGCCTCAATTAAAGTTCCATATGAATGCAGCACTAAATGTAGGAGTAGCAGTTGAAGAAATTAAGGAGATAATCCTTTTAATGACAATTTACTCTGGATTTCCATCAGCTATAAATGCTATGAATATTTTAAAGGAAGTTTGAAGATTTGTTTTACTTTGCATAAAATTTGTTGTATATTGAATTTATATCCATAAAGTTATTGGGATATAAGAGCATTATTAGGGGGAATTAAAATGTATTGTAAAACTTGCGGAATGGAAAATCTAGATGAAGCTAAGGTTTGCCAAAAATGTGGGGCCAGTTTAAACCAAGCAAATGACCATAAAAATCAGTCAAATAAAATAGAATATTCAGGCATTTTTAGTAGAGCGATTGCTTATATAATTGACTTGATGATTTTAGGAATAGCCTTTTATATAGTTTCTCTAAATGTAGGCAGAGGTTCAACGTATAGTATATGCATACTTGTAATATCTTTAATATATTTTTCAGTTATGGAAGGTTCGAGGCTTCAAGGTTCTTTTGGAAAACTTATAGTAAAAATAAAGGTTACAGATAAAAGTGGAAATAGATTGCCTATTTGGAAATCAGGAATTAGATATATAGGCTTGAGATTTTTCTTCATAGCACAAACTATAGCTAAAGTGCAGCAGGGAACACCTCCAGCAGTAGATTTTAATAATGTAAATCAGGTTATGAAGGCTTTTTTAACTTTACCACAAATTTTGGGATTTATAGGGGCCATATATAGTATTGCCATAGCTTTATCAATGCTCTATTCAAAAGAGGGACAAGGATTACATGATAGACTGGTTAAGAGCTATGTTGTAAATAGAAACATACACGAAATAATATATAGTAAAGAACTGCGAAGTAATAATGCTTTGTCGCATTAAAAAAATTCTATAAATCTAAGGTAGAAAAATCGCAAAATCCTAAGATATTTCAATAACTTGCGTTGCTCAAACAGATTAAAATATCTAAGTATTTTGCGATTTTTTTTAACAAGATTTATTAGGGTTTTTTAGATATTTCTTTTTGAATTCTAAATATCCATGTTTTCTTAATTTGCAAGCAGGACAGTTTCCACAGCCATTTCCTTTTATACCGTTATAGCAGGTTAAGGTTTCATTTTTTACTATATCAAGTACATCTAAATCATCTGCCATTTTCCATGTTTCAGCTTTATCAATCCACATAAGTGGAGTTACTAGCACAAATTGATAGTTCATGGCTAAATTTAAGGTTACGTTTAAAGATTTTATAAATACATCTCTGCAATCTGGGTAGCCGCTAAAATCGCTTTGAGAAACTCCAGTGATTATAGTGTTTATGTCTCTTTGCTTTGCAAAAATTGCAGCGAAGGTTAAGAATAATAGATTTCTGCCATCAACAAAGGAATTTGGAGTTCCTTCCTTTGGGGCATTTTCATCTACCTTTATATCTGTACGTGTAAGTGAATTTGGAGCTAATTGATTTAAAAGGTTTAGGTCTAAAATATGATGCTCAACTCCATATTTTGAACAAATATCCTTTGCACATTCAAGTTCAAGCTTGTGTTTTTGATTGTAGTTAAAGGATACAGCAATTACTTCATTGTATCTTTTTTTTGCCCAAAACAGGCAAGTAGTACTGTCTTGTCCTCCACTAAGAACAACTACTGCTTTATCCTTATTAATTGTTAATTCCATCATTACATTTCCTTTCATACTTTTATTTGTATAGTGTCAATAATCTGTTTGCTAAAGAGTCATCTGTTTCAAATTTACCTTTAAAGGTTGTTGTAATTGTTTTTGTCCCGGGTTTTCTTATGCCTCTTGAGGTCATACATCCATGTTCTCCTTCTATTATAACGGCTATATCCTTTGAAGAAGTTACCTTTTCCATTACTTCTGCAATGTCTTTTCCTATTCTCTCTTGAAGCTGGAGTCTTCTAGAAACCATGTCAGCAATTCTTGCAATTTTGCTAAGGCCGATAAGCTTACCATTTGGAATATAGGCTACTGCAACCTTCATGTTATACATTAAAGTAAGATGATGTTCGCAGTGGCTAAAAATTTCTATGTCCTTAACAAATACTAGATCCTTCGAAGTCTTTGAAACATCGAGATCTTCGTCAAAGGTTTTATCAAACATTTCAGCAATATCATCATTTGAATATTCCATTCCTTTAAATACTTCTTCATACATTTTTGCTACACGCTCTGGCGTATCCTTAAGACCTTCGCGGTCAGGATTATCACCAAGTGCTTCTAAGATTCCTCTTATATGTTTTTGAATTGCTTTTTTATCAATTGCCATAATTTAAACACCTCTTTTGTTTGGAGACCATATAATTTTGTGAATTTGAAGTTGTAGATTTACTTTGTTCAATTTGTTTTCTTTCATAAAATCAACAATTGCTTTGGGATAAATTCTCCCTAAAACAGGGCTTAAATATATATTAGTTTTTTTGATAAGTTCATATTTATCTATTATTTCCTTTGCTTTTTTTAGATCATTTACTGAACTAACCACAAATTTAACTGTATCCTTTTTAGTAAGGTAATTAAAATTAGAGATACACATGTAGTCCTCCATGCCACTGTCTGGTAACTTGTAATCCATTGTAAAGCATGGTGGGTTTTTATCTAGTAAAAAGTCTTTTATGTTTACACTTCCGTTTGTCTCTATTTCTACTAATAGGTTGTTGTCGCTAGATAAGAGTTTTAACAAGCTAAGTATGTCGTTTTGAATAAGGGGCTCACCACCTGTTAAGGTTACATTAGTTATTCCAGTAGCCTTTATATAATTGTATATTTCATTTTCTGTCATTATGTCATACTTTACGTTGCGTTCATTTGCCCATTTTGTATCACAGTAATTGCAGCTTAGATTGCAACCAGCAAATCTTATAAATACAGACAATTGACCTGATCGTGATCCTTCACCATTTACACTTATAAATTTTTCAACTACTTTAAAGTTCATATATTAATCCTCCGTATAGGCAGCGCTGTTGTTAGGAGTTTCATAAACCGTTACCTTTTTTACTTTATATCCAAATTCCTTTATCTTACTAAAGAAAAATCTTGCAAAGTTTTCAGCTGTGGGTCTAAAATTTACAGATATAATTTTAAAACCATCTTCAGTTAGACATTTAAAAGTTAATTCTCTTAAACTATGCTTCTCTATTATAAGGGCATGATCATAAGTATCTAACATTTTTCTTAAATTTTCCTTGAGTGTGCCAAAATCATCAACCATACCATCAAGTTGTCCCATACTTACTAATGTGGGGGATTGAATTTCTACTTCTACCTTCCACCTATGACCATGAATATTACTGCATTTGCCATTGTAATCTTTAAGAAAATGTGCGCTATCAAAGCTGTGTTCTATTTTTAGTGTATACATAAATAAACCACCTTTACTCTACTCTTTATTTAATATTCATAAGCTATTTGCAGATATTTTATTAAACTTAGTTAAAGACTTCATAGGCTGCATAATAAAAAAGAGCCCATACGGCTCTGTAAACAAAAAACCACCTTGCAAGGTAGTTAAATAAGCCCTGGTTTTTTTTATAGACAGGATGGATTGCGAACTGTCTTATATAATTTATATTTCAAGTTGTATTGTAAGCTTAATTATAGGATCAGTCAAGGGCTGAAGATGAACAAAATCAGAGTATATGAAAGGTATAGATGTATAAATATGGATATATATTTTAATTTAAGAAAAAATTTTTATGAAAATTGAAAAAATACTGATATAATGTATTTAAAGCTTAGCTAAATGATTGTTTCGCTAGAGCCTAGCTTGTATGCATTTGAAAATTTTATGTTAAAGAAACTGGAGGCAATGTATAAATTAAAAATTTAATCGGTAAACATATAAAGGAAAAACAATTTAAGGATTAATTTGTGAGTTGTAAAAGGCGCGAATAATTTTAAATTTTTCAAGACCAATAAATTAGTAGTTAAATAGGTTTTTTCGTAAGGAGAGGTAGACATGAGATATTTGTTTATACTTTTAGTAGGTTTTCTTATTGTATTTGTTGTTACACCTTACATGGAAAAGATAGCTTTTAAAATAAATTTTGTTGACCTACCAACAAAGAGAAAAAAACATGAGAGACCAATGCCACTCTTGGGTGGAGTTGGGATATTTATTGGATTTTTATTAGGATGTTTTATATTTATAAGACCATTTGATAAAAAGTTTTTTTCTATACTGGTATCAGCCATGCTTGTACTTTTAATAGGTTTAGTTGATGACTGGTATAAAACTAAAGGAAAAGAGTTTGGAATTTTACCAAGACTTGCAGTCCAAATAATTGCTGCAACTATAGTATACAAAGCTGGCGTTGTTTTTCAGGGATATAACAATCCATTTACCCATAGTTACATAGTACTTCCTGAATTTTTACAGTTTTCATTAAGCATAATATGGATTGTTGGAGTTACAACAGTTATAAATTGGTGTGATGGTATGGATGGGCTCGCTGGAAGCTTATCAGCTATTTCTGCAACTACCTTGTTTATTGTGGCATTAGTAAAGGGTCAGCCAGCTTCAGCTGAAATGTCAATACTTCTGGTTGGCGTTACCATAGGTTTTTTACGATATAATAAGCCTCCAGCTCAAATTTTTATGGGTGATTCTGGTGCAAATTTTCTTGGCTTTATGCTTGGAATAATAGCTTTAGATGGTGCTTTTAAGCAAACCACAATTATATCTATTTTAATTCCAATTTTAGCACTTGGGGTTCCTATATTTGACAATATATTTGTTATAATAAAAAGGTTTTTGAATGGTAAACCTATTTATAAGGCAGATAGGAGTCAAATACATTATAGACTTGCATCAAAAGGTATGAATGAAATACAGGTTGTGAGTTTTATATGTCTCATAAGCATGTGCTTATGCTTACTTTCTATAATACTACTGCTGCTTAAATTATAGAGATATTATATGAAGTTGGAGAATATCTATATAATTACATAGAATAATTGGAAAGGAAGTTGTTCCATTGATTGACGTATGTCTTTTAGGGTGCGGTGGAAGTCTGCCTACGCCTTATAGAAGTTTGACTTCTCTTTTGGTTTCGTATAACGGAAGAAAGATTTTAATAGATTGTGGAGAAGGAACACAAGTATCCATGAAGATGCTGGGATGGGGATTTAAAGATATAGATGTTATATGTTTTACTCACTATCATGCTGATCATGTTATGGGATTTACAGGACTTTTACTTACTATAGCAAATTCTGGTAGAAGACGCCCAATTACTATAATAGGACCTAATGGGCTTGAAAAAGTTTTTAGAGGGCTTACGGTAGTAGCACCTGTACTACCCTTTGATGTAGACTTAATAGAATTAGATTGCAAGTATGATGATAATTTTGAAGATAAAATTTTTCGAATTGATGATATGACAATAAAAGCAATTCCAGTTGATCATAGTGTTGAATGTATTTCATATGTCATATGCGTAAATAGAAAAAGAAAATTTAATGTAGAAAAGGCAAAAGAAAATAATGTACCAATGAGATTGTGGAAGGTTCTTCAAAAGGGAAGTATTATTGAAGAAGAAGGTATTATATATAGGCCTGAAATGGTTCTTGGAGAAAAAAGAAAAGGAATTAAGATTGCATATTGCACAGATACAAGGCCGCTTGAAAGAATTGTGAACTTTGTATCGGAGGCAGATCTTTTTATTTGCGAAGGTATGTATGGTGAAGAGGAGAAAGTTGATAAAGCTATTTTAAATAAGCATATGATTTTTTCTGAAGCAGCAACTATGGCAAGGAGTGCGGATGTTAAGGAGCTGTGGCTTACACATTTTAGTCCTGCTCTTCTTAATCCTGAGGAGTACTTAGATAATGCAATTAATATCTATGAAAATACTTATTTAGGTACCGATAGAAAAGTTAAAACTATAAATTTTGAATAGAAGTACATTTTGCATATTATAATGAAGAGAGGTTGTCCCTCTCTTCACTTTTTTATTTTCCTGCCTTTAATTCTGCCATACAGTTTTTGCAAATGTTTTTTCCTTTGTAATTGATAACATCTCTAGCATCACTACAGAAAATACAAGCTGGTTGATATTTTTTTAATATAATCTTTTCACCATCTACGTATATTTCTAAGGAATCCTTTTCAGCTATTTCTAGAGTTCTTCTAAGCTCCATGGGAATTACTATCCTTCCAAGTTCATCTACTCTTCTAACTACGCCTGTTGATTTCATATACTACCTCCTATAAATAAACAAAATTCGACTTCTGTATTTAAATTATAACAATTCTAATATTATTAAGTCAACTCAATTTGTGATAAAAATTAAATAAAATTATAATATTTGAAAAAAGTACAGCTAATATAAGTTAATATTCATTTAAGGAATTTAAATGAATATTAATAAAAATATCCTAATATAGTATTTATAAGATTTAATATGGAAAAAAATAAATTTTTTTTAAAATACCTATTGCAAAGTGATAATTATTATTGTATAATAACAATTGTTAAGAGGAAATGAATAAAAATAAAAAAATAAAAATAAATTTGATTGAAAATAAAGGGAGGATTTTAAAATGAAAAAATTTAAATGTACAGTTTGTGGTTATATCTATACAGGAGATGCAGCACCAGAAAAGTGCCCTGTATGTGGTGCAGGAAAAGATAAATTTGTAGAAGTTAAGGAAGAAGCTGAAGGCTGGGCTGATGAACATAAAATTGGAGTAGCAAAAGGCGTTGATGAAAAAGTAGTAGAAGGATTAAGAGCTAACTTTACTGGAGAATGTACTGAAGTTGGTATGTACTTAGCTATGGCAAGACAGGCAGATAGAGAAGGATATCCAGAAGTTTCAGAAGCATATAAGAGAGCAGCTTTTGAAGAAGCTGAGCATGCATCAAAATTTGCAGAATTACTTGGTGAAGTACTTGAAGCAGATACAAAGAAAAATCTTGCTGCAAGAGTAGAGGCAGAAAAGGGAGCTTGCGAAGGAAAGAAAGAATTAGCAACTTTAGCAAAGAAACTTAACTATGATGCAATTCATGATACAGTACATGAAATGTGCAAAGATGAAGCTAGACATGGAGCAATGTTTAGGGGATTATTAAACAGATACTTTGGTGAAAAATAAGCCTTACCAATAATCTACTAAAAACGACCGTATCAAATTATTTTGATACGGTCGTTTTTTATAATAAAAAAATCCAGTAATTACAGTGTAATATTTTTGTAACAAAATTAATGATAATGTAAAATGTATAGTTTTAACTTGATATGTAAAATGATGAAACTTACAATTTAAACTAAGGGTTAAATTATATATACAATGCCTAGAAGATTAAATAAAATTTTACGTGCGTTAATACATAGTTTTAAATTACTGGAGATGATAAGGTGTTAATAAAAAAAGTGAATATGTTGGTATGCAAAATATCAATACCGTTTTTATTTGTATTAGTTCTTATAAGTTTTATGATAATTCCAACAAATTTTATAAAGGCAGCAAGTGAAAATCAATATAAGGGGATTGATGTGAGTAACTGGCAGGGAAGTATAGATGTTAGTAAAATAAAAAATGCTGGGTATAGTTTTGTAATTTCTAAGATTACGGAAGGAAGTACATATATAGATAAGTATGGAAAACAAGACATAGATAATACTAAAGAAAATGGGCTTATTGCTGGAGCATATCATTTTGCTAGGTTTCAAAATAAAGAAGAGGCAATTGAGGAGGCAAATTTCTTTAAACAGAATTGCCCATCAAATGTTGATTTTGTGGTATTGGATTTTGAGCAGCAGTGTGATGGTGATATGACTGATGCTTGTTTGGCGTTTTTAGATAGTGTATCTACCATAGCTCCTGCCGTCATTTATTGCAATCCAAGTCACATAAATGAACATTTAAACTCCAATATAACAAAGTATCCTTTATGGATAGCTAATTATGGAGTATCAACACCAAGTACACCTAAATGGGGTACATATGCTATATGGCAGTATTCAGAAAATGGACAAGTAGATGGTGTAGATGGAGCAGTTGACCTCGATATAACTGGACCAGCATTTGATACAATATTTAAGCATCAACCAGGCAATGATGATGGAAAGCTTGAATCAAAAATTGATTTGGAAATAAATGATGGACAAACATATTACAGTGGAAATATAGATGTTAAAGGTTGGACACTTAATTCTTCAGGTGCAGCTTCAGTAAAATTATTTGTTGATGGAGGGTATAAAACCACTGTTAATTGCAATTTACCAACACCGGATTTGGCAGGCAAATATCCTCAGTATCCTAATTCAGCAGATAGCGGGTATGAGTACAAGTTATCTTTAAGTAATGGACATCACAAGATAAGGGTAAGTTACGTGGATAATAAGGGCAATGAAGTTTCTAAGGAAGTAAATATCAATGTAGATGAAAATACTGATCCTAATGTTCCGATTAAAACTATAGATCCTAAAAGTAATGTAGATACAAACAAAATTTGGACAATAAAGTTTAATTCGAAGCTTGATGAAAAAACAGTAAATTCAAAAACTATACAAGTTTATGATAGTGAGGGTAATGCAGTTAATGTTGGTATAACATATAAAATTGATTCTAATGAAGTTGTAATTAGTCCGCCAAGCTCAGGCTATGAAAGCGGAAAAAACTATACTATAAAGATAACTAATGGAGTTAAAAATGTAGATGGTAAAGCATTATCTGCTGTAACTATTATGAATTTCACAATAAAAACTTTGTCTAACCCAAATCCTCAACCTGATCCATCTAAAGCTTCATATACAATAACAATTGATCCAGGACATGGAGGTTATGATTCTGGTTCAGTTGGACAAAACGGTACACTTGAAAAAAATATAACTTTAGATATAGGATTAAAAGCTGGAGAAATACTGAAGCAGCATAATATAAATGTAGTTTATACAAGAACTTCGGATCAAGTTTCATGGCCGTCTAGTGAGGGGGAAGATCTCCAAGCAAGGTGTGACATATCAAATAATGCTAATTCAAATGCTTTTGTATCAATACATATAAATAGTTTTGATAGTAACAATGCATACGGAACAGAAACATATTATTATCCAACAAGTTTAAAAGGACAAGCTTTAGCTAATTTTATTCAAACTCAATTGGTTAATGATTTAGGTACATATAATAGGGGTGTAAAGACGGGAAATTATTATGTTCTTAAAGACACACAGGCACCTGCCGTAATTACTGAAATTGCATTTATAAGCAATAGTAAAGAAGAAAAGGAGTTAAATGATTCTTCATTCCGAAATAAAGCCGCACAAGCTATAGCTGATGGAATTTTAAAATATTTAGGAATGGAATAGATGTCTTGTTTAATAAGAATAAATTGATTTAGTAAAAACAATCTATTTAAGTCACTTAAATGGATTGTTTTTTTATAGAAAACTTAAAAGCTTTTAGATTTTCTGCTGATGCTATTTGAAGCTGCTATATCAGTTGACAACATACAATTGGCAGAGGACAGTAGATTTACCTCTTGTTTTACTCAGGTAAGTCCTGGAATTTATATATTGTAGCTGTGCTAAGCTTAATGTGATTATGTAAGCATTAAGTTTAAGATTCTTGCAGCATTAGATAAGAAAATACTCTTTGTGCCTATAAGCATAATATTCATAAATCACGTGGGCTGCCATCCAAATTCCAATAGGTTTAGAGCTCTTTTTTTTTCATGAATATAAAAAAGTAGTTTACGTAGGCTGCTAGAGTGCTTAAGAGAGCGAAATATAGTAGAATTACTCCTAGTAGTTTGTTAAAAACAACAAAGAGTATGGATATATAAAATAAAAATGTGGATGCTTTGCCAAATATATTAGCAGGTATAACTACGTTGCGCTGGTACAGTATTATTCCTGTAAATATCATAGATAGTTCTTTTATTGCTAGCACTATTATTATAAAAATTGGTATGTAACCTTTTAGAGTAAAGCAAGATAATACAGTGATTAACATAAGTTTATCTGCTAGGGGATCAAGCACAGTTCCTAGCTTGGTTATCATATTAAAATTTCTTGCAATGTACCCATCAAGTATGTCTGTAAAGCCCGCAGAAAAAAAGACGACTACAGAAAGATATATGCTATTTTGAGAGCTGGAGAAGAATACAAATACAAAGTATGGAATTAAAATAAATCTAAAAATAGTAATAATATTGGCTACATTCATCATTTTCACCCCTTGCTGTTTTGCATGGCATTATCAGTTGCATAAATATATTATTTACATATTTTTGATAAAATATTAAAGGTAAGGTTAATTAACAATTGGTAAATAATGTTGACTCAATTATTCAGCTTTGATAATATTGTTAAAGGTAAATTAGTATATATACATTATTTAAAGGCTAAAATTTATTTTATAGCTACATGGCTATAATGGAAATTATATCAGTTGACAGACTTTGATTAACAAGGTACAGTTAAGGTTGGTCTTAAAGATAAAGCACCCTGAAGCTTGAAGATTATGTGCACGAAGACGCCGTTTCCTAAGTGTTTGGTACATGTGAATTTTTATGGTTGAAGTGGTTTATCCTGGGCTAGATATTTTAACTAGTATGTCTATATATTTTAGGAGGGCTTTTTATGAATTATGATGTTATTATTGTTGGTGCAGGAGCAAGCGGTATTTTTGCAGCATATGAGCTTGCAAAGATTGATCCTAATTTGAAAGTATTAATGATAGAAAAAGGACATAGCTTAGATAAAAGAAAATGTCCTATAGATGGAAAAAAAGTGAAGACGTGTATTCAGTGCCCTGTTTGTAATATAATGAATGGATACGGTGGAGCAGGAAGCTTATCTGATGGGAAATATAATATAACAAATAATTTTGGGGGAGAATTATATAAGTATTTAGGATACAGTGAAGCATTAGAATTAATGAATTACGTTGATGAAGTTTTGTGCAGCATGGGTGGAGAAGAAGCTAAACTTTATTCAACAAATAATTCTGATCTTAAGAGTAAGGCTCTGCAGCATGACTTGCATTTGCTTGATGCAAAAGTAAGGCACTTAGGAACAGATAGAAATGTAATAATAATGGGAAATATCTTCAATTACCTAAAGGAAAGAGTTGAAATACTTTTTAATACTGAAGTAAAAGATGTAATTAGCAAAGATGGTGAGTTTGAAGTAATAACAAATAAAAATTCATTTAAATCTAAAAAGCTTATATTGGCAACAGGACGTTCTGGATCAAAGTGGATTTCAGAAATATGTTCTGAGTTAGGAATAAAGACTGAGAGTAATAGAGTAGATATTGGAGTACGTGTAGAACTTCCAGCAGAGGTTTTTGAGCATATAACTGATAAAGTTTATGAAAGCAAGATAGTATATAAAACAAAAAAATATGGAGATATGGTTAGAACTTTTTGCATGAATCCGCATGGGGAAGTTGTAAATGAAAATACAAATGGTATAATAACTGTAAATGGTCATAGTTATTCCAATCCAGAACTTCATACTGGAAATACCAATTTTGCACTTCTTGTGTCAAATCACTTTACTGAGCCTTTTAAGAATAGTAATGAGTACGGAGAATCCATAGCTAGGCTTAGCAACATGCTTGGAGGAGGAGTTATCGTTCAGAGATTTGGTGATTTAGTTAATGGAAGAAGAACCAACGAGAGACGAATGGAAAAAAGTTTCACTATACCGACTTTAAAGGCAACACCTGGGGATTTAAGCCTTGTAATACCTAAAAGGCAGCTTGATGATATAATAGAAATGATTTATGCATTAAATAATATAGCACCTGGAACTGCTAATGAAGATACTTTACTTTATGGCGTCGAGGTTAAGTTTTATAATTCTAAAGTTGAGGTTGATAATAATCTTGAAACTAAAATTAAAGGATTATATATACTTGGAGATGGTTCTGGTGTTACACATTCATTATCTCAAGCATCTGCAAGTGGAGTTTATGTTGCGAGATTACTTGCGGAAGAGAATAACTAATATTTAAGAAATTTTTAAGATATATATTAAGTGAATATAAGAATTATGGTATATACTATTTTTGTAAAATTGTTTTGTTAAAGATAAATTGCCTAAAATTTCAAAATTTATTTGTGTAAAACTATGTAGTATTGCACAGATAAATTTTGTTTGACTTAAGTAATTTACCTATATATGGAAAGTTAAGCAGCTATCTAATAGAGTTTCCATATTTATAAAATAAGAATATGGAGGGTAAAATGAAAATTCTAATAACAACGGACACATATTATCCAATGATAAATGGAGTTGTGATTTCTGTTAATAATTTATATAAGCAGCTTAAAAGATTGGGAAATGATGTTAAGATACTTACTTTATCTTATGATGGTAAGCAGCATGTAGAGGGAGATGTATACTACTTAAATTCTAGATTTGTAAGAGTATATCCTCAAGCAAAGATTATAAGGCCTTTTGGAAATAAAATTATAAGAGATATAATCGAATGGTCTCCTGATATAATACACTCTCAAACGGAATTTTCCACTATGATAGTAGCAAAATATATAAAACGAAAATTAAATATACCCCAAATTCATACATATCATACTATGTATGAGGACTATTTGCAGTATTTTTTAAAAGGAAAAGTAATAGGCAAGGGTACGATGGCAAGGATAATAAGATTATTATGCAATACTTTTGACGAAATAATAGCACCTACAGAAAAGGTTAAAGAAGCACTGTTAGACTATGGTGTATCAACTGATATAGCAATAATTCCAACAGGAATAGATATACGGAAATTTAGTAAGGACATATCAGAGGAAGAAAAAAGTAAGCTTCTTAATCAATATGGACTGAAAAGTTCTGATGACATATTAGTTTATGTTGGAAGAGTTGCAGAAGAGAAGAACATAGAGGAGATAATTAGGCTATTTAACCGTGTATTAAAAGATATGCCAGATATAAAACTTCTTATAGTGGGTGGTGGACCATATCTTGCAAAACTTCAAGATTTGGCAACAGAACTTAAAATGGAAGAGAACGTTAAATTTACTGGTATGATAGATGTTGATGAGGTGCAAAAGTATTATAGACTTGGATTAGCTTTTGTTACAGCTTCTAAAAGTGAATCGCAAGGACTTACTTATTTAGAGGCAATTGCAAGTGGATGCCCTGTTGTATGCAAGTGGGATTTATGTATAAAAAATCTCATAGTAAACGGGGAAACTGGGTACACATATACAAGTAAGGATGAGTTCGTTAATTATATAGAAGCTATTATATCTAATAAGGAACTTAGAAATTATATGAGTATAGAAGCAAAAAGAATGGCTCAACTTTATTCTACAGAGAACTTTGGAAGAAAGGTTTTTGAAATATATAGTGAGATCATTGAAGAAAAAAAGGATAACAACCACAATTCCAGCTTGTTACGAACAATATTAGGATAGGTGTACTAAATATTCGATTTTTTGTTTAAAAGTAAAGACAAAATAATTTTTTTATGGTATATTTATTTTTGGTACATTTTGAATAAAATAATCTTTTGTTATGAAAGTGAGGAATTGTTATGTCAGCATTTATTGTTTTAGGTGCCCAATGGGGAGATGAAGGAAAAGGTAAGATGACAGATTATCTTGCAGAAGGAGCTGACGTTGTTGCTAGATCTCAAGGTGGAAATAATGCAGGGCATACTGTGGAAGTAGGAGATAAACAGTATAAATTACATTTAATACCATCTGGAATATTATATAGTGATAAATTAAATATTATAGGTAATGGAGTTGTTTTAGATCCAAAATCTTTATTTGAGGAAATTGAATATTTAAATAATATGGGTGTTGAAGTTACTCCTGAAAAATTAGTTATAAGTGATAGAGCACATCTTATAATGCCTTATCATAGAGCATTGGATGGTGCTAGTGAAAAGTTAAGAGGTAAAAATGACATTGGAACTACAGGAAAAGGAATTGGCCCTTGCTATACAGATAAGGCAGAAAGATCTGGTTTAAGAGTTTGTGATTTAATGCATCCTGAGATATTCAAGGAAAAATTAAAAGCAAACTTAGAGATAAAAAATGCTATATTAACAAAAGTGTATGGTATTGAAGGCTTTGATTATAAAGAGATATGTGAAGAGTATCTTGAATATGGAGAAAGAATGAAAGCATATGTTAAAGATACTTCTGTTATTGTTTATGATGAAATTAAAAAGGGAAAGAGCGTACTTTTTGAAGGAGCTCAGGGAAACCTTTTGGATATAGATTACGGAACTTATCCTTATGTTACATCATCAAATACCATAGGTGGCGGCGTATGTCCTGGAACTGGAATAGGGCCAACTATGATAGATAGTGCTGTTGGTATTGCAAAGGCATATACAACTAGAGTTGGAAAAGGACCATTCCCTACTGAATTATTTGATGAAATGGGAGAACATATAAGAGAAGCAGGACATGAATACGGGGTTGTAACAGGAAGAGCAAGAAGATGCGGTTGGCTTGATGTTGTTATTCTAAAGCAGGCTGCAAGAGTTTCAGGATTAACAAGCTTTGCTATAACTAAAATAGATACTTTAGCTGGAATAGATAAAGTAAAGATGTGTGTCGGATATGAATTTAATGGAGAGACTATAGATTATATACCAGCAAGCTTAGAAGATTTAGCACTTTGCAAACCTGTATACGAAGAATTTGATGGATGGGGCGAGGAAGTAGCTGATGCTAGAAGCTACGATAAGCTTCCTGAAAATGCAAAGAAATACTTAAAGAGAATAGAAGAACTTACTGAAACTAAAATATCAATTGTTTCTGTTGGAGCAAAAAGAGATCAAACAATAAAAGTAAGTGATATATAAAAATAGCTAGAATGATTAAAAGAAGCTTTATTTTAAATAAGTGTAAAAATTAACACTTATTTAAAGTAAAGCCATAAAATAAATTTTGACAACTCGGAAAACTTGGGTATAATATAATCATCAATAAAAGAAAAGAGGTAGATGTGTCATGAAGATAACAAAGGATATGACAATTGGCGAAGCTTTAAGAATATATCCAGATGCAGCTCGTATACTCATGAGTTTTGGAATGGGTTGTATAGCTTGTCCATCAGCTCAAGGAGAAACTATAGAGGAAGCTGCTATGGTTCATGGATTAGACGTAAATGAAATAATGCAAGAATTAAATAAAGAAACTGTATAGTAAATAAGCATTATCAATGCTATAATTAAAGATAAACTATATGAAACTTAAAGTTTATTTGTACTAAAAGGCTATCTTTTTGTGCAAATAAACTTTGTTAGTTGAAGTAATTTATCTACAAGGCATTGGTAATGCTTATTTTTTATATTGGAGTTGATTATATGAGTAAAATTATGAAGAAGGACTACAATGTTCATCTGTATGAGGTTAATTACAATAACAAAGCAAACATTGTGTCTATAATGAACTATATGGGAGACTTAGCTACGTATCAAAGTGAAAAACTTGGTGTAGGTATAGAATATTTGATGAGCAACAAGATAGCTTGGGTTGTATATAAATGGGATGTACATATGGACAAATATCCTGAATATGATGATACTGTTACTATATCAACAAATCCTTATTCTATAAGAAAATTTTATGCATACAGAAAGTTTGAAATTTTTAATAAAGGAGAAAAAATAGGAGAGGCGAACTCACTGTGGTTTTTAATCAATACTGAAAAGAGGAGACCTTGCAGAGTACCAGAAGATCTTTACAACGCCTATGGACTTACAAAGGATGACGATAAGCAGCTTGAGTTTGAAAAGCTTTTATTGCCTTCTGAAATAAACAGTGAAAAAAGGTTTGATGTAAGATATAGCGACATAGATACAAATAGACATGTTAATAATGTTAAATACATATCTTGGGCTCTTGAAAATATACCTAGTGACATTATGAAAACTTGTTCTGTTTCCGATATAAAAGTTATTTATGAAAAAGAAACTTCATATGGAGAAACTATAACTGTGCAAACACAAATGCAGGAAACAGAGGATAAATATATCTTTGATCATGTTATTAAAAATAGCGAAGGAGAAAAACTTACGCTAATAAAAACTGAATTCTTAAAGGGATAAGAAAAAATTATATTTAGCGAAGCTGTATGAAAAAGTAAAAATCTCATTATTCGAAATATTGAATAATGGGATTCTTTGTCTAATATGAGAATTTTGTATTAGAAAGAGGTAATGGTATGGATAATTATTAATATATATTAGGTGGGGTATAATGGGATTATTTCGTAAAAAACTTAATAAACATTTTATAAAGGAAAATAAGAAAGTTACTGAAAAGAAACCAGACATACGAGTATTATTTGCAAAAAATTTGAAATATATTAGTCAAACTAAAATTTCTATAAAGGATATTGAACGGCAATTTGTAAAGAATCAAACAAGATTTTATTTAACAATAGGGCAGATAGATTGTCCAACTGGGGAAATTGTTGTTTCTGATCCGCTTTGCTATCTTGCGGCTGGGCAAATGTGTCCACATTTAGTAATTCATGTTCCTATAGGGGTATATCCAGTTGAAGTATCTATTTTTAGAAGCCCATATGTTGGCATTCGTATGTGTACTTCTCGCTTAAAAATCAAAGATACAAAAGCGGTTTCATATGTGTGCGCTGAATCAACCGCAGAAAGTGCAGCTGGAAAATGTTCAGATGGGTATTTAACAGGATTTCCAGTTGAGGCAGGGATGATGTCTTTTTGTGATGCACAGGTTGCAAATGAATATCGTAGTTTTTTAGAAGATTGGGAAAAAGATAATCCTGAAAAAAATCATTATGATGATTATTTTTCCTATTATTTTGCAGAAAGTGAAAAATCTTTGCCTGCATATCAACGCGAGGGCGGAGACTTCATTGAATGGAAAAATCCTAAAAGCAATAATAGAATGGTCATGATAGCATCTGGATTTGGAGATGGTTTTTATCAATGCTATTGGGGCTACGATAATAATGAAGAAGTTTGCGAACTGATTGTTCCCATGGTTAATCCTGATATTTTTCAATAAAAGATAATCCATAAATTTAAAACTTACAAATGACATTATTTTGATATAAGAATTTATATATAATGGACTGTGCAAGTTTAAAGCTAAAATCACGTAGGTACGGAGGGATTTTTTCCTTGCACTACCGTGAGAGTGAAGTAATAATGCTGAAGAAACAGTTTAAAAAAATTCTAATAAATCTTGGTAAAAAAATCATAAAATACTTAGATATTTCAATCTGTTTGAGCATTTTTCCCGCGAGTTATTGAAATATCTTAGGATTTTATGATCTTTTTACCTTAGATTTATAGGATTTTTTTAATGCGACGAAGTATTATTACTTCACTTGTCCTGCTAAAAATCCAGAACTCCATGCCCATTGAAGATTGAAACCACCGCAGTCTCCATCAACATCTAGTATTTCGCCGCAGAAGTATAAACCTGGGACAATTTTTGATTGAAGTGTTTTATGGTCAACTTCTTTTGTGTTTATTCCACCTGTAGTTACTTGAGAATTTTCAAATGAATTTGTTCCACTGACAACAAAAACCCATTTTTTAAGAAGCCTTAATATATTTGATTTTTCCTCCCAGGTTAAATCACAGCATTGCTTATGGATATTTGATACATTAGCTTCTTTAAGTATTATGGGTATAAGCTTCTTATGTATAATTCCTATAAGAGAGTCATGCACACTTCTGTAGTAAAACATTCCAAAATGATTTTCAAAAAATTCTTGGATTTTATTTTCTTCTATGTTGGGTAAGATATCTATTTCCAAAGCCACATTTTTATTTTCTTCAATCCCGATGGATGCTATTCTACTAAGTTGAAGTATAGCTGGACCAGATATTCCATAGTCAGTAAACAGAATTTCACCAAACTCTGATCTTTCTAAACTATTATTGATAAAAATTTTGGCATTAGCATCAAATCGTATTCCTGATAGAGCTTTAAGGCTATTATGTGCTAATTTTAGCTGTACTATAGCAGGAAGGGGCTTTATTATACTGTGACCAATATTTGTACCTAATTTAAATCCAAGACCGTCAGAACCGGTTTTAGGCGCAGATTTACCTCCACATGCGAGTATTACTTTATCACACTCATAAATTTCATCATTTGAATTATATATCTTAAAGATTTTATTTATTTTTTCTATTTTAACTATCTTTGAATTTGTGTATATTGGTATATTTCTATCTTCAAGGGCAAGCCTTAATATGTCAAGCACAGATGAGGCTTGAAGTGACATTGGGTACATTTTGCCACTTTCTAGGGTTGTAAGAGGAAGACCAAGCATATTAAAAAAATCTATGGTGGCTTGTTTGTCTAATTTATCTAAAGCGTATTTGAAGAAACCATTATTTTGACTGTGATATCTGGTTTCGTTTATATTTTCATTTGTTATATTGCATCTTCCGTTGCCTGTAATTAATATTTTTTTGCCTATTCTATCATTTCTCTCTATTATTGAAACGTCGCAGCCGCAATCTTTAGCAGAAATTGCTGCAGTTATTCCTGATGCACCGCCGCCAATTACAATTACCTTCATTTAAAATCTCTCCTCAAGATAAATTTAAAAAACAATAAAACTTCAATATATTTTACATCAAAATTTATATTAAAGCTATATTATTTATGAATTAGCCTATATATAAAATTGAAACAATAATAAAAAGCTTCTACACAACTAATTGCGTAGAAGCTTTTTTATTTATCAGTATGGGATTTGTAAATTATGCTGCAGTTTCTGCAGACTGCTTAGAAATCAATTGTTTAGAAATCTTCTCCCTAAGAGTTTTTATTAAGAAACCTCCTATGAGGAATGTAAACATAAATGTTAAAAGTATTGAGATGTTTTGCATCAATCCAGAGTGGTTTATTCCACTAAGTATCATCCTCACTACATTAACAGTATAAGTCATAGGTATAAAGGTATTAACTACTCTGTAGAACACCGGAGATGTTTCTATAGGGAATGTACCTGCACAGGAAGATAACTGTAATATAAGCAGTACAAAGGATATTGGTGTTGACATAATTCCAAAGGCTGCCGATAAACCGTACATTACACTAAAGAAAACTATCGAAGTAAATATGTTATTTAAGTATAAATAAGGTGTTTTTATAGCATCTAAGCCTAAACCAGCATTTAGCGATATTGCCAGTACTATAGCTTGTATTGTTACTAAGACAACACCAACTGCATATTTACCTAAGAAATTATTGTAAAATTTATTGTCAGCTAATTTAAGCTTATCTATCAAAGTTAATACAAGGTTTATAAACATAGCACCAAGCCATAATGAAAGCGAAATGAAGTATGGTGCAAGCCCTTCGCCGTATTTCTTTACATCATTTATAGATTGATCACTTAAGTTAACTGGGTTAGAAACAAACTTTGACATAGCATTAGAAGTGAACTTTAAGTTATTATTTATTTTGTCATATCCATCATTTAAGCCATCTTTTAATTTCTTAGTTCCATCATTTAAAGTTCCTAAATTGCTATTTAGAGTTTTTGCTCCATCGCTTAATTGTCCTAAACCACTTGCTAAAGTTCCAGTGCTTGAAGCTGCTGTGTTTAAACCAGTCATAAGTGTGCTTGAACCATTACTTAATTTCCCAAGACCATTTGTAAGATCATTTGTTTTTGAAGCAACTGTGGTTAATCCATCATTAACTTGACCACTTCCAGCTTCAAGAGCTCTTGTTCCATTTAATAATTTATCTATGGTATCTGAAGTTGATGATCTAGCTTGTTTTACACCGTCAGCTATTTGTGATGTATAAACTCCTAAAGTGGATACTGGTTTTGAAAGATTATCGCTAACTACATTTTTACTAGCCTTCAATTTGCTGGATATACTAGTATTACCTTGCTTAATTATATCTGTAATTTGCTTTGCAGCTGCTATATCTTTTTTAGCTTGTTCAGGATCTATTGAAATTTCAGCTGTTGCTTTATCTAAAAGTTTTTCAGCTGTATCAGCGTAAGATGCAGCTGAATCAAGACCGCTAGCTGCTTGATCAAGACTACCGGAAACTAACTTGTTAAGCTTATCAACTCCACCATTAAGTCCTTTAGCACCTTCATTTAATTGATCAGAACCTTTGACTAACTGATCCATTTTTCCATCAGTTTGATTAATAGCTGCTTTAAATTGAGTTAATCCGTTATCTAAATCACTTAAACCACCAACAACTTTCTTTTGTCCTTGTGCAAGTTGTCCTAATCCATTGCCAAGAGCATTTGAACCATTATAAGCAGCTCCTAAACCATCATTAAGCTGTTTGCTTCCATCAGTTAATTGATTTAATCCTGTTTTTAATTTATTAGATCCATCAAATGCAGAAACTAAGTTTGTAGCCAATGTACCACTTCCATCAAATAGCTTTTGAGTTCCATCTTGAATTTTATCTTGTGCATCACTAGCATCCTTTAAAGAGTCTTTTACATCATATAGCTTGTCAACTAAAGTTTTAGTAGTTTCTTTTGAAATGCTATTTGTTATTTGACTTTGAATGCTCTCTGCACCTTTTTGTGAAAGTAGAGAGAATATAAAATTTCTTCCTTTATTTGCTCTGTATATTATTTGCGGTTTTTCAAAATTACCATTTGTTGAATTGGCTAATTTTTTAGAAAAATCTTTTGGAATTACTATCATGGCGTAATATGAGGTGTTATCAACACCTTCCTTGGCTTTATTATAGCCAACAAATTCCCATTTAAAGGAGTCATTATCCTTAAGTTTTTTCTCTAAATCTTTTCCCAAGGTGTAACTTTTGCCATCATTATTATAAGGTTCATCAAGGTTGACGAAAGCTACAGGCACATTTTTTAAATTTCCATACGGATCCCAAAATGCCCCTAAATAGAAAAGTGAATACATCATAGGAATAAACATAATTGCGCAAGTAATTATGGCTATAATCTTCCATAAGAAACTTTTTGTGAATTTTGATTCTTTTTGCTCCATAATTTTCCTCCTCTCTTGTTTTTGTACTTACTGGTCAGTATAAAAATAGCATAATTTTTTATTCTTTGCACTAGGAGGAGATTTCCAAGAAAACGTTTATAAACCTAAAAACGTAGTATTTAAGCCAAATAAATTTATTTTTGAAATTTTTGTGTATTTTTTTATTAAACGAATATGTTTTAAAAAACAACAATAAAACTTGAATAATAACGTAAAGTTAAACTTTACGTTATTATTGAGCTAAGAAAGAATAATTAAATTATTTTGATTTTGTAGAAGTACGCTCTAATAATTTTTCAAATTCATCTGTTGGAATAGGTTTACTAAATAAATATCCTTGTATTTGAATACAATCCTGGGATTTTAAAAATTCAAGCTGTTCTTTGGTTTCAACACCTTCAGCGATTACTTCTAGATTTAAATTTTTACCTACAGCAATTATAGAGGAAACAATAGTTTTACTAGTAGAATCATTGTTTATGTTTTGTATAAAACTTTTATCGATTTTTAAAGTATCAGCTGGAATTTTAGTTAAGTAGCTTAAAGAAGAATAACCTGTCCCAAAATCATCTATGGAGATTTTTACACCTAATTTTTTTAGAATATGTATTTTAGTTATTGCATTAGAAGTATTTTCAATGCCTACTGTTTCTGTTATTTCTAAATCAAGATATTTTGGAGAAAGATTTGTGTCCCTAAGTATATTACATATATCTGATACAAAACTTTTTTGTTTAAATTGATGAGGGGAAACGTTAACTCCTATTTTAAAGGACTTAAGACCTTTATCTTGCCATTTTTTAACTTGACTACATGCTGATTTTAAAATCCATTTTCCAAGAGTATCTATTAAGCCGGATTCCTCTGCTATTGGTATAAAATCAGAAGGTGGAATTATTCCATCAGTTGGGTGAGACCATCTGATTAAGGCTTCAGCACCTATGATTTCATTGGTGAGTACATCATACTGAGGTTGATAATATATTACAAACTCATTATTAGTTATGGCACTATGAAGTTTATGTTTAATAGCTGATTTTTTAGAAATTAATGCATCTATACTGCTATTATAAAATTCATAGGTATTTTTGCCACAAGCCTTTGAACAGTACATAGCTGAATCAGCATGCTTCATTAATTCGTCAAAGGTGATACCATCTGCTGGATACATAGAGATACCAATGCTACAAGTGACATACAGATTATGATTATTGAGCAGTATAGGTTCAGAAAGAGAGTGAAGTATCTCCTGTGAAAGTTCTTTTACTTTATCACGGGTATCAATGTTGCTTGCTATTATGGCAAACTCATCTCCGCCTTGTCTTGAAATAAAACAATCTAGAGTTAAGCACTCCTTTAAGCGTTTTGAAACTTCTTTAAGTACAATATCACCTGAATAATGTCCTAAGGTATCATTTATGCTTTTAAAGCTATCTAAATCTAAAAATAATAGGGCAAATGACTTGTTTTTATCTTTTGAAAATTGTATTGAATTTTTAAGAGTAGTTTCAAAAAATCTCCTGTTTGCAAGACCGGTTAATTGATCGTTAAAAGCTATATGAGATAGAGCTTTTGTTCTTGCCAACACTTTTGATTCTAAATTTTCATTGAGTTCTTGAAGCTTCAATATTAATTTTGTATTTTGCAAAATTATGAATATATGTTTTATCATAATTAAAATGATGCTTACTTCAAAAAAGGTTGTTATAATGTTATTCTGTTGTACTATAGCTAGTATAAAAAGAGAGATTACACTTAAAATTGGAGCAATACTTACCAAATTTATAGTATTATTATTTTTTGTCTTTTTAGAAATTTTTTTTGTATGGATTAAATTTGTATACTCAATTCCGGCTAATCCAATTATAAGGGTTGCTAAGGACCATAATGGATCAATTAAATTACCAGTAGAATAATTTTTTGTTATGCATAAATAGGAGTAAAATAAATTTGATATAGATAATATAAAAAATGCCAAAGAAATAAGTGCAAGATAGCATTTCTCACTATCATCAGTTAGGGATAGAAAGAGACTAAAGGTTACAAATAAACAAACTAAGTCACCAACGGGGTAAACGGTATATTCTATGGCTAGAAATAAACTGTATATGCTCATTCTCTCCATTACTGGGGTTAATATGTAGAATAAAGCTACAGCTATAAACAAGCACATAATAGTTAAAATGTCTAGTATCAAGGTGAATAACCAATCAGTATTTTTTTTCTCATAAGTTATATAAAAGGCTGCAAACACATAAGATAATCCTGTTATTGACCAAAAGATAGCAACATATATGGAATTAGGCGTGTAGATTCCTAAAATTATTTCATTATAATCCCAAGTAAGCTGAGACATGAGATAACTGGTACAGCCAATAAGGATAATTGCCCAAAAACGTTTTCTTAAGGAATTTGACTTTTTACAAGTTTTCCAGAGTATAACTAAAGTAATTATTGAAGATAGAGTTTGTAAAGTATCTGATATATTTGTAAGGTATGAGTGTTTTGTTCTAAATAAAAATATAAGAAGGTAAAAAATCGATACATATAATATTATAAAAGCGGAATATGTTTTTTTTATTCTATCCATGATAAGTGCCCCCTTGATAAAATAGTATATATAAATAAGCCGAAAGCTTAAAATAGCTAATGCTAAGACTTTATATAGTGAAATGGAAAAAAGTCAACAGTAACTGTCCTCTGTACTCTAAGTTAAATCTTATTTTTGCAAGGATAAACTTGTTGAAATGGTTTATATATATATTTTAATATTAAAATTAAAAATAAGGAATACTTATAGTATAAGTTCATAACAATTAGGGGGGAATTTGTAGAAAAATAGAGAATAAATTATGGGTTGAGATTTTGAACTAATGGATTAAGTATGTATAATCAGCTTCAAGTAGTATATAAACATACTATATTTGCCTCATTAAATACTTTTTTATAAATTAAAATAAAAAAATTAAAAAAACATGTTGACACATGATGATTTTTTTTGTATTATATTACTTGTCGGGTCGCGAGACCGGAATGAGAAAATAATATATGGCCCGTTGGTCAAGCGGTTAAGACACCACCCTTTCACGGTGGTATCATGGGTTCGAATCCCGTACGGGTCACCATTTAAATATCATGGGCGCTTAGCTCAGCTGGGAGAGCATCTGCCTTACAAGCAGAGGGTCACAGGTTCGAGCCCTGTAGTGCCCACCATGATATTGCGGCTTGGTAGCTCAGCTGGTTAGAGTGCTGGCCTGTCACGCCAGAGGTCGAGGGTTCGATCCCCTTCCAAGTCGCCAATTAAAAAATAAATAATGTATAAGCTGGCATAGCTCAATTGGTAGAGCAACTGACTTGTAATCAGTAGGTTGAGGGTTCAATTCCTTCTGCCAGCACCAAGTATATGGCCCGTTGGTCAAGCGGTTAAGACACCACCCTTTCACGGTGGTATCATGGGTTCGAATCCCGTACGGGTCACCATTTAAAAATATTGTGGGCGCTTAGCTCAGCTGGGAGAGCATCTGCCTTACAAGCAGAGGGTCACAGGTTCGAGCCCTGTAGTGCCCACCACAATATTGCGGCTTGGTAGCTCAGCTGGTTAGAGTGCTGGCCTGTCACGCCAGAGGTCGAGGGTTCGATCCCCTTCCAAGTCGCCAATTAAAAAATAAATAATGTATAAGCTGGCATAGCTCAATTGGTAGAGCAACTGACTTGTAATCAGTAGGTTGAGGGTTCAATTCCTTCTGCCAGCACCAAAAACTCTAGAAAGTGATTTCTAGAGTTTTTATTTTATATGTAGATTTCAGATTGCTTAAGTATTTATGAAATACGCATTAAAATATCAATATTCTTAAAATTTCATGTATACATCAATTTTTCGTAATCACAATGGAGAAAAATTTTCCTTGATTTTTAGGTCAGTGAACGAATGGTATTTTGGGATGATTTAAATAAAAGCCAATAAATCTTACTTAGATTTATGGCTTCTATTTAATGTCCCAGAATACTATTCGTTCACTCTTTCATTCTGTTTAAATTTTTCTTAACTCGTATATCGTCACCATAGAATTTGCAAAGTGTGAAGTCTCCAAAAAGTCTTGAGGTAATTCTTTCAGAATATATTCTAGATAATCCTTCTAAAGTATGGTTGGAGGATATAACCATTTTCTTTCCGGCCAAAAGTTTCTTATTTATTAGGTTGAAAACTTCTGTTTTTGAAAAGTCATTTATTTGTTCTGTACCAAGGTCATCTATTATAAGAAGATCACAGTTTACAATTATATCTTCTAATTCAGCGTTGTTTTCAAATCTTATTTTCTTTAAAATGTTAAGCAAATCGTCGGAGGTTTTGTATATTACAAGATGACCTTTGTCTAGTAAATCCTTTGCAATGCACTGACATAAGAAAGTTTTGCCAGTGCCAGAACTTCCGTAAAAGAGTAAGTTTTCTTTAGAAGTATCAAAGTTATTTACAAAGTTTAGGGCTTTAGTAAATATCTTTTCTATATTCCTTCTTGGACTTTCTAGTTCATTTTGAGTTTTCCTTGTAGAATAAAAATTTATGTCAAAGTTGTCAAAGTTATTTTCAGATAAAAGTGGTTTTAAGTCTGAATTTTTATAATACAATCTTACGAGATATTTTTTATAGCAAGAACATTTTTCGGTACCTATATATCCTGTATCTTTGCACTTGGGACATCTATATTTTATATTTAAATAATCTATTGGATACCCATTTGAAGAAAGAATTTCGGATTTTTTTATTCTTAAATCAGTAATTCTATTTTTTAAATTTTTAACATAAGTGTCTCTATCCACTTTTATATCTTTGAACATACTTACTGATAATTCAATAAAAAGTTTTCCTATTTGATTATCTATGCTAATAACCTCAGGAAGCTTTAAGGATATTTCTTCTTTTCTTTTCTTTAATTCAGATGTTTCCTTTTCCCGTATTTTAGTATATATTTTTTCCATTTCTTCAGCATAGCCTTTAATCATTATTATCCCATCCTAATAATTTTTTTTCTAAATCATCAAAATCGTAATCTCTTTGCTCATAATTATTGAAGTTACCCTTTGGAGCATTACCTGGCTTAGGTTGTTTAAAGGAACCTTTTCTTGAATCTTTAACTTCTATATCAGAAATTGTTTTGATTCCTGATTTAAACCAGTTGGTTAAAATTGCATCTATATACTTAAAGTCAGATTTATTTATTCTTTCAAAACAAATATCACAAGCCCTTAATATAACATCGGTAGGGAAATTATATGTGGTTATCCATTTATCAAGAATTTTTTCTTGAGGTTTCATTATTTCGGGATCCTTTATTCCAAGATAGTTTAATATTTTGCGTATTTTAACCCATTTATCTTCATGCTTCTTTATGTAGATTTGAGCATCTTCTACAGATTTTATATTTGAATCGTGCCAGGATATAGCTAGCTTTTCTATATACCTATAGTCTGTTTTGCCTTTTGACACACAGTATTGTATAAGTAGTAGTATTAGTTCTGGAGAAAAGTTAAAGTCATTTTGCCAGCCTATATAAACTGTCATTTCTTTTGGTGAAAGGGTTCTTCCAAGAAGTTTTTCTATATCTTGAAGCATACCCTTTATAGAGTCTTTATTAAGTTCACTTAATAGATTAACATTTTCATCTTTCTCTTCAAAGTTATCTGATAAATCTAAGAACTGAATATTGAAATTCCCTTTATTATCTAGAGGAAGTAATTTAACTACGTTTTCGTCATTCCAATAATTCCATGCATTTATTACATCTGTTTCAATTAAATGAAGAATTGAAGCCATCATTGAAGAATTAATGCCAGGTTCACCGCAAACGCAATACTTAAGCCCTAACAGATATACCTTAACATATTCTCCACGTGCATTTGGCATATACTTTTCTATAAATGTGTTGCTTACAGGTGTAATATTGTTTGTATTAGCCTTGAACATGAAAGTGCTCATAGTATCGCAACCTTTCTTTAAATCATTTTTATCTATGATAATATTATTATATAAGAATAAAATATACAATACAAACTCAAAGACTTGATAAAGATATATAATAAGAGTATATAATTTTTAGTCGAGCTTATATTATACAATTAAGAAAAGGGGTTGGCAACTGTGAAAGCTGAAATATTATGTGTAGGAACAGAGATTTTACTTGGAGATATTTTGAATACAAATACTCAATTTTTATCTAAAGAATTAGCTAATATGGGTTTTTCAATTTACCATCAGGCAGTAGTAGGAGATAATGTAGAAAGGCTTAAAAATGAATTTAAGCTTGCTATAGAAAGAGCCGATATAGTTATAACTACAGGAGGACTTGGACCTACTAAGGATGACCTGACAAAGGAGACTGCTGCAGAGTATTTTGGGAAAAAGCTTATTTTTGATGAAGATTCCTATACTTCAATTGTAGAATACTTTGATAAGTTAGGTGTAAAAATAAGTGAAAATAATAAAAAGCAAGCTTACTTCCCGGAAGGATGTACAATACTAAAAAATGATTATGGTACTGCACCAGGCTGCATAATAAATGAAGATAATAAAATTGTAATATTGCTTCCAGGTCCGCCAAGGGAAGTTTTACCTATGTTTAAGAATTATGTTGTTCCATATCTTAAAAAGTATCAGGAAGCTGTATTTGTTTCAAAGGTTTTAAGAGTTGTTGGAATAGGAGAAGGAAATGCAGCTGAAAAGCTTCAAGATATAATGGATAGGCAAACCAATCCTACAATAGCTCCATATGCAAAGGATAATGAAGTTACTTTTAGAATAACAGCTAGCGCAAAAACAGAAAAAGAGGCACTTGATTTGATAGAGCCTATGGAAAAGGAAGTTAGGGAAAGACTTGGAGACAATGTATATGGGACTGACGACACATCTCTTGAAGAAGTTGTAGGAAAACTTCTAATAGAAAACAATATAACAATAGCTACAGCAGAATCATGCACAGGAGGACTTCTTGCAGGAAGACTTGTAAACTATCCTGGAATTTCTGAAGTATTTATGCAGGGAGCTGTAACCTATAGCAATGATGCAAAGATAGAGAGACTTGGAGTGAAAAAAGAAACTTTAGATAAATTTGGTGCGGTAAGTAGTGAGACAGCAGCAGAAATGGCAGAGGGTATAGCTAAAACATCAAATACAAACATAGGGGTTTCGACTACAGGAATAGCAGGCCCAGGCGGTGGAACAGAAGAAAAACCTGTTGGGCTTGTATATGTTGGCTTATATATAAATGGCAAAGTTAAAACTAAAAAGCTTAATATTCCAGGGGATAGACAAAAGGTTAGAAATAGAGTTGTAACTATTGCACTTGATTGGATTAGAAGAGAAACAATGCGAAGTAACAATGCTTCGTCGCATTAAAAAAATCCTATAAATCTAAGGCTCAAAAATCATAAAATACTAAAGATAAGAAGGATAATGGGCAAAGCCCAAGCCTCGTGTATGTTTATTTTCAATAACTCGCTATCGCTCAGACAATTGAAATATCTAAGTGTTTTATGATTTTTGAACCAAGATTTATTAGAATTTTTTTAAACTGTTCCTTCAGCATTGTTACTTCGCTCCCACGGTGGTGCAAGGAAAAAATTCCTCCGTGCTTACGGAATTTTAGGTGGGAACTTGTGCAGTCTTATTATATATAAATTCTTATACCAAAGTGGAAGAAAATCATCCTAAACTTGTTACCTGTCACTTATCATTTGTCACTGGTTGTTAGTTTGCAAGTGGAATTTCGATTTTTTTACTGTAGTCTATATAATCAAAATTTTTAACTGTAATGTTACAAGGAATACTGTTATTTACGCTGCCATATTCCCTTGTAAATTCATAGTTATTATCCGAGATTTTTTTTAGGGTTGTATTCAATTCTTTAATTTTACTGTCAGCATTTTTATCTGTACTGTTAACATATACGCCAGTTACTTGATATTGAGGTAAGTTTCCAGTAACAATTCCATGAACAGTAAGCTTATCATCTGAAGTATTGATACCTGTTATTGTGATTTTACCATTATTTCCTTGAGAAGCCTCAAAAGGAAGCTTGGTATTAACAGGGATTATTACATCCTTTGATTTAGCAAGTTTATGCTTCTCTGATAGTTTTCCAGTGTTATCAGAACTTGTATATGGTATTAATATTAATTCCTTTGCAGTTTTACTTGCCCTCGAATAGTTATATGTGGATTCGTATTTAGAGAACAAGCCATTCGAGGTGTTACTACTTTTAAAAGAAAGCTCGTTTCTGCTATCATCAAAAACTAGCCAATTATAATCAGCCGTATCAGCTGAATTGCTATCGAATAAAATTGTTGTGTTTACTGGAGTTAGTGAAATTTTTTTGATTTTTATAGTTGTATCTTTTAATTTTACATCTAGGTTTGGCTTAAATGAACGAGTCTCTTTATCTAAAGCTTCTCTGGAAACTATAAATTTAAAATCCCAGTTGCCTTGTGTACCTAGAAGAGACTTGAAAGACATATCAAATTTAAATTTATTTGGGAAATATAATTTTCGTGCCACGCTTATTTGCATTGTACCAATGTAGGTGTTTGTAGCTGTATCTTTAAGTCCGCCTCCCCAGCCGGAACTCATAGGGATGCCGTTTATTTTAAAAGAAGGTGAAAATCCTGGAAGATCTTTAGGATTTATTTCTTTGTCACTTTTTATTGTATATCCTAGTATAAGTGAGTTTTCATCACAAACAACACTGTTTATTGTAAAGGACTTTCCGTTGCAACTTACGGTTTTATTTATTATTTCAGAGCATTTTGCATATTCTCCTTGATCACCATAATAATTTAGGGTTTGAACTATAGGATTTAAGCCCGGAATTTGCGATGCAAAGGATGGATTCATATAACTTATCCCGGTGAGGCATACTAAAATTGCAGCGGCACTAGCGGCAGTTATTTTTAGTTTTATAAATTTTTGGGGCTTTATTTTGCTTCTCAGATTGTTTTTTATTCTTTTCTTCTGCATATCATCTATGTTTACATCAATATTATCAAATTCATGTTCGTCTGTATTTATATTATTAAAAGCCTTAAATATATCTTTTTCGCTCATTTAAATGACCTCCTCATTGAATTTAATAAGCTTACCTTTTAAAAATTTTCTACCCCTAGAAAGCCTATTGTCTATTGCAGCTCTGGTTAAGCCTAAGCTTTTTGCTATTGAATCAATATCTTCATTTAGAAAATACCTTTTTAAAAATATATACTTATCTGGTTCTTTCATTTCGTTTATGGCTGATAGTATTTCATTTCTTTTCTCTTTTAATATAAAAGCATTTTCGATGTTTTCACCGGAAGCAAGGTTTAGATTATCTATATCCGTATAATCGGAGCGTTTCATAAGCTTTCTTTTGTAATCAATAGCTTTAAACTTGGCAATTGTCATAACCCAAGTTTTAAAAGTACCTTTTTCCATATCGAAGCAGTCTATGTTATTCCATATAGACATAAAAACATCAGTTGCACATTCTTCTATAGAACTTATATCATAATTTGAGTACAGTATGCTGTATATGACTTTATATATAAGATTGCTATAGCTATCAACTATATAATCCATAGCTTTGCTATTTTTATGTCGGAGTTCTTTTATGAAATTTTTATCATCAATTTTCAATTTTTGCTCTCCTTTCTGAGGCCCTCATATATTAAATTCGTATCAATTTCAACTTTTCTATCATTATAGTTAGTGATATTTATAAAAATATATACAATCAATATATGACTACACTTAATTTTAATAAATTGTTAATAAAATATTGACTTTTTTAATAAATCATCATATATTATAAACATGGGTAAATTAATCCGGATTAGCCTTTTAAGAGTTTTATTTTTTATATTAGAATTGTGGGGGTTTTATGGAGAATCAAATATTTAGCTTGGGAATTGATATTGGTACTACAACAACTCAAGTGATTTTTAGCAAATTTACAGTGAAAAATATTAATTCAGCATTTTTTATTCCTAAGGTTGAGGTGACAGATAAGATAATACTTCATAAAAGTCAAATATATTTTACTCCATTGACGTTAGAGAATAACATTGATTTTGATGCAGTTACTAAGATTGTTAGAGCTGAATTTGAAAAGGCGGGTATAAAAAAGGAAAGCATATCTACAGGAGCAATAATAGTAACGGGGGAAACTGCTAGAAAAGATAATGCTGAACTTATAGCACATGAGTTGTCAGATATTTTAGGCGATTTTGTGGTTGCCCTAGCAGGACCGGATCTAGAGGCAGTTCTTGCAGGCTTTGGAGCAGGCACTTATGAAATATCTAAAAGTATGAAGGAAAGAATTATTAACTTTGATGTAGGAGGGGGAACTACAAACGCATGCTTATTTAACTCTGGTAAAAGAGAGGATTGTTTTGCATTAGATATAGGTGGACGTCTTATCAAATTCAATGAGTATGGTGAGGTTACATACATATCTAACAAAATCAAATTTATGATTGAAAATTTTAGACTTAATATTAGGGTCGGAAAAACAGCCAAATTCATTGAAATAAAGAAGCTTACAGATAAAATGGCGGAGATGTTTGTTGAATTATCGGGCTTCACACAATTATCAGAGAATACTAATAAACTTTTTATTGGACATAAGAATAGTGGTGCTAAGGTAAATTATATTACGTTTTCAGGGGGAGTATCAGAATATATTTATGGAAATGAAGAAATATGCAGTATGGAAGCTGCAATTAAATTTGGGGATATAGGTCCACTTTTGGGATATTCAATAAGAAAGACATTTGATAAATATAAGGATAAAATTATCACTCCAAGGGAAAGAATTAGAGCTACTGTAATAGGTGCAGGTAATCATTCTATAAAAATAAGTGGTAGTACTGTGATTTTCGATGAAGAGGTTTTGCCTATGAAAAATGTACCTATAGTGAAGGTGTTAGATGATTCTTTTGAAGGGAAGGACATTGAAAGGATAAAGAAAGATATAAGTGTATATCAGGGGAGAACTGTTGCATTAGCCTACGAAGGGCCCAAGAATCCTTCATATATGCAGATAAAAAATATGGCGGATGGAATTATTAAAGTCTTTGAAGGATTAGAGCAGGAGACAATAATAGTGGTTGTTCAAAATGATTTTGCAAAGGCGTTGGGGCAGACAATTAAGAATAAGCTTGGTAATAGTAGAAGAATAGTTTGTATAGATGAAATTTCAACAAGCAGTGGAGATTATATAGACTTGGGAAAGCCAGTAGCCGGAATTATTCCGGTGGTGGTAAAAACTTTGATTTTTAAATTTTAAGGGAGGAAATTTTATGGATAATCAGTTGAAAAAGACTTTATCACCCTTTCAACTTTGGGCTATTGTAGTTGGCATGGTAATATCGGGAATGTACTGCGGATGGAATAATGCACTTTCTTCTACAAGTCCAGTGGGTTTTATAATAGCAACCTTAATAGTAACGGTTTTTTATACTGCATTTATGTTTAGTTATGCGGAGCTTGCAACAGCAATGCCTAAAGCAGATGGAGCTTCAGAATATGCTTTAAGAGCTACTGGTAGGTTTGGAGGTTTTTTTGCTGGTTTTTCAGCTGTAGTTGAGTTTTTATTTGCAACACCAGCAATAGCAATTTCTATTGGTTCATATATTAATTTTATTTTGCCTTCTGTGCCAGTAACGGCTGCTGCACTTGCTGTTTATGCAATCTTTGTAATTATAAATTGTATTGGAGTAAAGACTGCTGCGATAATTGAAACAGTAGTTACTGTTGTAGCAATTATAGGACTTATATTATTTATTGGAGCTAGCTTTACACATGTTAGTACGGCTAAAATAATTGGCGGCGATATGTTTAAGGGAGGCTTTAGTGGAATATTTAATGCTGTTCCCTTTGCAATATGGTTTTACTTGGCTGCTGAAGGGGGTGCCATGTCAGCAGAAGAATGTAAAAATCCTAAGAAGGATATACCAAAAGGATTTATATTTGCTATAGTAACTCTTGTGATTTTAGCCTTAGCTACATTTTTGTGTACAGCAGGGGTACTTGATATTAAAACTTTAGGAGCCACAAATTCTCCTATTCCGGATACACTTAAAGCTATATTTGGCAAGAATAGTGTACTTCCTAAAATAATCAGTTTTATAGGCTTATTTGGACTTATAGCTAGCCTTCACGGAATAATAATTGGATACTCAAGACAAGTATTTGCTATGGCAAGGTCAGGTTACTTGCCTAAGGCATTATCAAAATTAGATTCTAAGGGTGCACCTGTACCTGCCATAATAATACCAAGCCTTATAGGAATGTTATTTGTTTTGACGAATAATACGGCTGTAATTATAGTGATTTCAGCTTTTGGAGCAATAGCACTTCAGGTTATAAGTATGATTTCGTTTTTTATTTTAAGAAAGAAAGAGCCTAATATGGAAAGACCTTATAAAGTTCCATATTTCTTAGCAGTGGTAGCCATAATTATAGATGTTGTATTTTTAATAACTGTTACTTATGCAAATAAGACAACTATTGGTTGGGTAATCGGAGCATTTGTACTTGCAGGCGTATACTATTTTGTATATTCTAAGCTTTCTGGTAGACAAATTGAAATGGAAGTTGAAGAGGAAAAAGCAGTTTAGACATCTTTATGCATCTTTAGGCATCTTAAAAAAAATAATAAGACAGGTGATTTTGATGGTTTTAAAGACAAAATTATTTAATAAGATATATGAGTTTAAAAATATAAAGGATTTACTGGCAAAGGCCAATGAAGAAAAGTCAGGGGACATGCTTACAGGCATAGCAGCAGAAAATACTTCTGAAAGAGTTGCTGCTAAACTTGTGCTTGCAGATATTACTTTAGCTGAGCTTAGGAATAATCCTGTTGTACCTTATGAACAAGATGAAGTGACAAGGATTATACAAGATTCTGTAAATGAAACTGTATATAATAAAATAAAAAATATGACAGTTTCAGATTTAAGAGAGTTTATCTTGAGTTCACCTGAAGCTGAGATAAAGAGCATAAGAGATGGCTTAACATCGGAAATGGTATCAGCTGTAACAAAGTTAATGGGTAACATGGATCTTGTTTATGCGGCAAGGAAGATATGTAATACTGCAACCTGCAACACTACTATTGGTGAAAGAGGAACGTTATCTGCAAGGCTTCAGCCAAATCACCCAACAGATGATATTAAAGGAATTATGGCATCACTCATGGATGGAATGAGCTATGGAGTTGGGGACGCGGTAATTGGACTAAATCCTGTAAATGACAGCATAGAAAATACAGCTAAGATTTTAAAAAAGTTTAATGAGTTTACTACAGAATGGAAAATACCAACTCAAAGCTGTGTCTTATCCCATGTTACAACTCAAATGGAAGCATTAAAAAAGGGAACACCAATAGATCTAATGTTCCAAAGCATAGCAGGTTCGGAAATTTCAAATAGAGGTTTTGGAATAACAGTTTCGCTTTTGGATGAGGCTTACGCATTAATGAAGGAAAAGAAGAATTCTAAAGGAAATAATTTTATGTATTTTGAAACGGGACAGGGTTCTGAATTATCCTCGGAGGGTCATAATGGGTCAGATCAATTAACTATGGAAGCAAGATGTTATGGACTAGCAAAGAGGTATAATCCATTTTTAGTTAACACGGTAGTTGGATTTATAGGACCAGAATATTTATATAATGGAAGCCAAGTCACACGTGCAGGTCTTGAAGATCATTTTATGGGTAAACTTACAGGTTTATCAATGGGGGTTGATGTATGTTATACAAATCACATGAAAGCGGACCAAAATGATTTAGAAAACCTTGCAATGCTTTTAACTTCTGCTAATTGTAACTATTTTATGGGTATACCATGTGGTGATGATGTAATGCTTATGTACCAATCGACAGGTTATCATGATATTGCAGCATTAAGAGAGATAAGCGGAAAAACGCCTATAAAAGAATTTGAAAAGAGAATGGAAGAACTCGGAATACTTAGAGATGGAACACTTGGAGAAAATGCGGGAGACCCGTCAATATTTTTAAAATAGAGTAGAGAGTAAAGAGTAGAGAGTAGAGTGAAGGATGATTTTCTTCCGCTTTGCTTCAGAAAATCTTAGAATTAATACTTAAAACAATTTTTCGCTTAGCTTTGCTAAGCATCATTTGTTGAAAGATTTTCCGTAATGAAATGGAGGGAAATCCACATTCACTCTACTCTTTGCTCTCTACTCTCTACTCTTGTTTTCATAGGATTACTTGTAGAAATTAAAATAATAGTGCTCCAAGTATTTCAGAACATACATAATAAAAAAGGGGGGGGATTACATGAACTATGATGATATAGAAAAGAGCATGACCTTAGATAATAATAAAAATTATGAGGCTTGTTTAAAAATGAAGGAAACTACTCCAGCGAGAATTTGTGTGGGAAGGGCGGGAGCAAGATATAAAACCAGCACATTTTTAAAATTTAGAGCTGACCATGCAGTAGCACAAGATGCAGTTTGGTCTTATGTTGATGAGAGTGTAATTGATGGGCTCGGATTTTTAAAAGTTCAAACTCTTGTGAGGGATAAAGAAGAGTATATTACAAGACCAGATCTTGGAAGAAGGTTTTCTGAGGAAACTATGAAGTATATTAAGGATAATTGCATTAAAAATCCTGATGTTCAGATAATAGCTGGTGATGGACTTAGTTCTCCTGCTATTACGGTAAACTTAGAGGACATATATTCTATAATGATTGATGGGTTAAAGGCTAAGGGCTATAAAATAGGTACTCCTATATTCGTAAGATATAGTAGGGTTGCAACGATGGATAGAATAAGTGAAGCTTTAAATGCAAAAGTGACAATAATTTTAATTGGAGAAAGACCTGGACTTGCAACAGGTGAAAGCATGAGCAGCTACATGGCTTATGAGGCAAGTATCTTGAAGCCGGAATCTCAAAGAACTGTAATTTCTAATATACACAAAAAGGGTACTCCACCAGTGGAGGCAGGAGCTCAAATTGTTCATCTTGTAGATGTTATGATGATGGAGAAGAAGAGTGGGGTAGAACTAAAAATATAGATATGTAACTTAAGAAAGGTTAAAAACTCTGCAAATGATAATTGATTGCAGAGTTTTTTTATTGTTGACAATAATTGCTCAATAGTGTACTATATCAATAGTACACTATTTCTATTATTACAAAATTGTAATCTAAATGAAATTTAAAACAATATGTAAAATTAATATAATTGGTTAAAATGATAAGTGAAACATACAATGAGTATAGGAGATGATAACATATGAGGAAAGCATGCATTTTTTTAATAACTATTTTATTTTTAAATATATCAGTTCACTATATAGTCGAGAATAGTAATTCTAAATATGTTATGAATAATAATTTAATAAATCAAATTTCTCGTAGGGTACCGAATTATACAAATATAAATGATATTCCAAATAATTTAAAAAATGCAGTTGTGGCTACTGAGGACAGAAGATTTTATCAGCATGGTGCTTTTGATTTTATATCAATTGGACGAGCATTGATTACAGATATAAAGGAAGGTAAGTTTAAAGAGGGAGGAAGTACAATTACTCAGCAGTTAGCTAAGAATTTATTTTTGTCTAATGATAAGACTATAAAAAGAAAGTTTAAAGAGATATTTTTTACTATGGAACTTGAGAGAAGATATACAAAAGATCAAATATTGGAAATGTATTTAAATGTAATATATTATGGTTCGAATGTTTATGGTGTAGAGAATGCGAGTGAAAGATATTTTAATAAAAGTTTAAAAAAGTTATCATTATCGGAATGCTCAATGCTTGCAGGTATACCTCAAGCCCCTAATGATTATAATCCTGAAAAACACATAGATAAGGCTAAAAAGCGACAAAAAATTGTTCTAAATGCAATGGTCAAGAGTGGGTTCATCAATAAGAAAGTACAGGAAAATGCATGGAATAAATCATTGGTCATAAATTAAATATTATTTTAAAATAACTTTTATAAAATTTGTATGAGAAGTAGCTAGCCAAATAAGTATAAAGTTAATTTTTAATTAGGCATTGACATATTTAATATTCTAGTGTACTATAATTATAGTACACTAGAATATTGGTTTAGGAGGGATAATGTGAATATATGCTTTAATAATGAAATACCAATTTACATTCAGATAATGAATTATTTAAAAAATGAAATTATTATTGGAAAAATAAATAATGGATCAAAATTGCCTTCTATAAGGGAACTTTCAAATCAGTTCAAAGTTAATTGTAATACAGTACAAAGAGTTTACAAGGAAATGGAAAGAGAAGGAATAGTACATGTTGAAAGAGGAATGGGAACTTTTATTGAAAATGATGCAACTATTATAATGAGCTTAAAGAGAGAAACAGCAGAAAAAATAATAGATGAGTTTATAAATAAGATGAAAAATATAGGGTTTAATAATGGTGAAATAATAAATAGCATTAATAATAAAATAAAAAAATAAATTGTGGAGGGTCAATTATGATAGAAGTAAAAAATGTTTCAAAGGTTTATAAGATGGGAAAGGAAAGAGTCACAGCTTTAAATAATGTAAGCTTAAAAATAGATGATGGCGAATTTGTAGCTATAGTTGGACCTTCAGGTTCAGGAAAATCAACACTTATGCATCTTGTCGGTGGACTAGATACTCCAAGTACAGGGAGCATTTATATTGATAACAAGGATATAAGTAAATTAAAAGATAAGGAAATGTCTAAATATAGAAATGAAACTATAGGATTTGTGTTTCAAGCATTTAACCTTGAAAATACTCAAACCGCACTTGAAAATGTAATGATGCCACTTATATTTGCTGGAGTAAGTGGTAAGGAAAGAAAGGAAAAAGCTAGAAGATCACTTGAGATGGTTGGACTCGGAGATAAAATTAATCATAAGCCAACAGAAATGTCAGGAGGACAAAGGCAGAGGGTTAGTATTGCAAGAGCACTTGTAAATGAACCACAAATAATATTTGCAGATGAGCCTACAGGAAACCTTGATTCTAAAAATGGCGAACTTATAATGAAGCTTTTAAATGATTTGAATTCAAGGGGATATACAATAATAATGGTAACACACAATATGGAAGAAGCTAAAAAATCAAAAAGGGTAATAAAGATAAAGGATGGACAAGTTCAGGAGGTGTCAAAGGATGAAATTTAACGATGGAATAAAACTGGCATTAAGGGATCTTAGTAGAAGAAAGGGAAGAACGTTTTTGACAGCTCTAGCAGTTGCAGTTGGTACAATGCTTATAGTTACATTAGTTAGCCTCGGAACCTCTGGGGAAAGTCTTATTTTAAATGAAGTACAAGACAGCCCATCACTAAAGGCAGTTCAAGTAATGAACATGAAATATTTTGATATGAATAGTCCGGATTCTGATGATATAGATACAAGTACAATGTTTAAAAAGATAGATGATAAGGCTATGAAGAAATTTTCAAAGATAAAAGGTATAAATGATATTAAAGCTAATATTTCTGTTAATGTAAATAGCATTAAAATAAATAACAATGAAAACAAAAATGAGACTTCAATTTTAGCATTATATAACAATGACAGTGCATTTAGTAAAGATAGCATTGCATCAGTAAGAAAAAGTAACAAAAATAATAAACTTCAGCCAATAGTCTTTGGAAGAAATTTAACTAGCTTAGATAAAGATAATGTACTTATATCTGAAAATTATCTTAAAGCTATGGGTATAAAGGATTATAAAAGTGTGTTAGGAAAAGAAGTAACTATTACTGAGACAAAAACAGAAAATTCAAGTATTACATTGCAGCCATATTCCATAAAAGGAAAAGTGGTAGGAATAATAAATGATAAGTTTGTAGACGGGAATCAAGTAATAACAACTATAGATATGGCAGATAAATTAAAGAGCTATTATTCCCTTCAAGATAATTATTTGAAAAATCAAGGTTATGATGGAGTAATGATAAATGCTAAAAGTATTGATGATGTTTCAAATATAACTGATTCGATAAAAAGAATGGATTATGCTAACTCTAGCTACTATTCTATTGTACAGCAGATAAAAAGCATGTTTAAAATCACGAAAGTTATACTTGGCATACTTGGATTAATAGTATTATTTGTTGCAGCTGTTGGTACCGTAAATACTATGACAATGGTTATATATGAAAGAACCAAATCCATAGGAATAATGAAATCTATAGGAGCAAATAGAAGCAATATCCACAGAGTATTTTTAACTCAAGCAGGAATAATAGGTGTTATTGGTGGGGTAATGGGGCTAATATTTAGTGGCGTGAATGTAGCTATAATTAATTTTGCACTTAAAGTATATCTTGAAAGTAAAAAAGTAACTCGAACTATTAATATTACAATGCCACTATGGCTAATATTTGGAACCTTGGCTTTTTCAATTGTAATTTGTATAATTGCAGGAATATATCCATCAAGAAAAGCATCAAAAATGGATCCTGTAGAAGCATTAAATGCATAAGGAGGCAAATTAAATGAAATTAAGTGATAACATTAAAATGGCTTTTAGCGATCTTAATAAAAGGAAGCTGCGTACAGCATTAACCTCTTTTGGTATAGCAATAGGATCAACGCTTGTAATAGTAATGGCTGGACTTGGACAGGGCATTCAAACTGTATCTAATAATCAAATAAAGAATATGGACACGTTTAGAGAAATAGTTGTTAAACCTCAAGAGAGTTTAGGAAAAGATAAAACTAAGGATAAGAAAATTGATCAGGATATCCTTAATAAATTTAAAGCTATAGATGGTACATCAGGTGTTTCGGCATCAATAAATACTACAGCTGCTGAAGTTAAAATAGATGATAAGACAGGCAAAAATGTTAATATTCAAGGTAATAATTTGAACTTTAATATAGTTATGGATGGAGAGAAAAGCCAGCTTAAGAGCGATAAAGAAAAAGTTAAGAAATATGGGTATAAGTATATAATTGCAGGAAACAGTATAAAAACTGGAGATACTACTTCTGTTCTTGTTGGACAGGGATATTTAAGTAAAATAGGATTAACTAACTATAAAGGTGCAGTAGGTAAGGAGGTAGAAATAAAGGTTTCGCTTCCTAAAATGCAGGGTATGCAAGAAAAAGCTCCTCTTGTAATAAAGGCGAAGGTAGCAGGAGTTGTAAATCGAGCATATAACTCTGGGCGAAATGTAGTTATTGCATCAGATGAAATGGCAGCTAAAATTCAGGAATATTATATGGGCACAAAGAACTACATACAGGCAAAAGGATATAGCAATGTAACTGTTGAAGCAAAAACGATGGAAGATGTTGCAAAAGTAAACAAGCAAATAAAAAAGCTTGGATATATAACTCAAGCATATGAAGGTTATGCAGATCGAATGAATTCTGGACTTATAATAATCAAAGTTCTTTTAACAGCAGCAGGAATTATAGTACTTTTAGTTGCATCAATAGGGGTTATAAATACTATGTCTATGGCTGTGCATGAAAAAACTAAGTCTATTGGAATAATGAAAGCTCAAGGGGCTTCAAGAAAAAATATAAGAGCTATGTTTGTAGTTCAATCCGGTAGCCTAGGATTTGTTGGATCAGCAGTAGGAACTATAATTGCAGTAGCTGGTTCTGCAATTGCAAACCAAGTTATAGTTGCTAATAAGATAGGTGGAATTGAAGAGGGAATGACACTTATTGATATTAGAATTTCTACAGTAGTATTTACAATAGTATTTACAGTTGTTGTAGCAATGATAGCAGGACTTGTTCCAGCAGGAAAGGCAGCAAAATTGAATCCTGTGGATACTTTAAGGTTTGAATAAATGAACAAGTGATTTATAAATTTGTAGAAGCAGATTAGAGAGTAAAGAGTACAGTGAAGGTGGATTTACCTTCGTTATATTCTTTACTCTCTACTCTGCTTTTTAAATTTTAGTTTATTAGGATGAATTTGGTAGTGATAATTTCATTTTGT
Organism: Clostridium neuense; assembly: GCF_045310695.1. Classification (NCBI taxonomy): domain Bacteria; kingdom Bacillati; phylum Bacillota; class Clostridia; order Eubacteriales; family Clostridiaceae; genus Clostridium; species Clostridium neuense. The sequence continues at coordinate 36,691 of NZ_JBJIAA010000020.1, read as the reverse complement.
CTATCTATAATATAAGATTACTTTTGAATCAGTATAGATTTAATTTACGCTTTCTGCATGCTTATAGATGCTTTCTCTTTGCTGCTGTGATATTGTTTTGTCAGTAATAAATGCTATTAATATAATGGCAGGTATATCAATCATGTATCTAGTAAGCATAAACCGCCAGCCCATTACAGATGCTTCAAATAGGGATATAGGTATTTTTGTGGCGGACCATGCACCTATAAAAATTAACACATTGAAAAATTTACTTCCCTTCTTCATCAAAACAGCAACAAAAGGAAATGAAAGATATACTGGTCCAGCGGCAAATGAACCTAATAAAAAAGCAATAAGCATGCCTCTTAATCCTGAACCTTCTCCCATAAGCTTTATCATAGTATCCTTCTCTATCCAAACGTCTAAAAGTCCCATTAAAAGAAAAACCGGTGGCATAATTGCAAGTAGTTCCTTTAGACTATCTTCTGTTCCTTTTAATGAAGCTATTCCAAGAGAAGGTTTTATTAATAGTAAAATTAAATTAACTATTAGTATCAATCCAAATACTCTATATCTTTTTAGTGTTTTTTTCATCTTATCAACACTCCCATCATAAAAGCAATTATAAAAGAAAACATAAGGGCAAGAAAGTTTCTGGTGTATGTGACCTTTTTGCCCCAATATTTTGCTTCGAGAGGAATTGTAATAACGCCTACCATTACTGATGTTGATATAAACATGATTATTTGAGGCATACCAGCACCACTTTTTAATAATGTGGCTGCTAATGGGAATGTGACAAAACCAGGTATTACAGTGCAGGATCCAATAACAGCAGCTAATAGTATACCTACTATACCTGATTGTTTACCAAGTATTTTTGAAATAAATTGTGGACTTAAAACAGCGAGCATTATTCCAATAATAAATAGTATTGAGAGAAATAATGGTAGAATGTTTTCAAAGAATTTCCATGCTTTTTTAATAGCTAGCAGCGTTTTTTTACGACTTTTAATTAGAGACATTATCAATAAAATAAAAACTAAGATATATAATCCGATAGTAAACATAAAGCCCTCCTTAATTAGTTACGTAAAAATAAAACATGTCAAATATAAAACACTATAGTGTAATTAACACTATTAGCATACAATTATTTTTGAATAGTGTCAATAGCACTAATGTATTATTTGATAAAAGATGCATTAAGTAATATAATGTCATTAAAATATGAACAAAAGGAGAGGTTTTATGCCTATTAAAAGAAAACAATCCCGTCATCTGCCTGCTTTTATTTTGTTAACATTGGCTGAAGGAGCAGCTCATGGTGGTGCAATATATAATTCACTTATGGAAAAGGTGCCAAATTTTCAATGTGACCAAGGAGCTATATATCGTGCTCTCCAGAAGCTTGAGGAGGATAATGCAGTTACATTTTCATGGGATACAACTAGCACAGGACCTGCAAAAAAAATTTATAGCATTACAGATGCTGGACTTAATCAGCTTGATGATTGGAAAGTTGATATAGAACAAAGAATTTTATATTTGAAGTGTTTTTTGGATAGGTACAAAAAATTAAAAAAGTAGAACTAGATATTTTAATATAATTAAATACTGTAAATTTTATACACTTGCATTATGTTAACTTATGCTATATATTGTTATTTATACACATACATAAAGTACAAGGTGGAATGATTATGGGATACAGTATTATAGATATAGTTGATAAAGCAATAGAAATATTAAGTAAAAGAATAAGTGCGTATGAAAAAATAGAGGAAGAGAATCAAAATAAACCATATGCTAAAATAATATCTAAAGTTGTTATAAAGGAAGCGTATGAGAATTTAAAGTATTATAAAGATGCTAAAAAAGAAATATGTGGATTGAAATTAGAAGAAATCGATTTCAAAACCTATGATAGAATATCATTTTTGGTAAATCAATTTAATCAAAGAATCTATTCGTTAGAGTTTACTAATGCAAAGGATTATTTTAGAAATATATTAGATTTTCAAAGAGATGTTAGAACGCTATTTATAGATATCCAGGGTAGACTAGTAAAAGATGAGGATGATGTCCATAAAGTGACATATGAAATATTAAAGAATATGATTAATTATAAAACAGAAGAAATTAGAAAGCTTGAGGATGTATTAAAAAGTAAGTGGTAAGGTTTAAATATATAACTAATTTGAACATAAACGAAAATTAATTCGTGCAAATTTCTACAAAATGTAGTATAAAAGGATTAGGGGATTTTTATATGGTGAAATTACTTCTAAGTTTTAAGCGACAAAAGTATTTTTAGTAGCATTTGATTTTAAAATCTGTAATAGATTTAAATTGAGTTTAATTTTACCATATGAGCAAAAAACAAATACTGGAGGCTATTTTAATGAACTTAAAATTTGAAAAGAAACTACCAAGTCCACAAGAGGTTAGAGAAAGCATTCCACTCTCTAAGGAAGCATCAGAAATTAGAGCAACAAAGATTAAAGCACTAAACGATGTTTTTGAGAGCAAAAGTGATAAGTTTGTGTTAATTATAGGACCTTGTTCCGCAGATAATGAGGATTCTGTTTGTGAATATATAGGAAGACTTGCAAAGGTTCAAGAAAAGGTTAAAGATAAAATTATAATTGTACCAAGAATTTATACAAACAAGCCAAGAACTACAGGAGAAGGCTATAAGGGTATGATGTCACAGCCAGATCCAAGCAAGGCACCAGATTTATCAGAAGGAATTACGGCTATAAGGAATTTGCATATAAGGGCACTTACAGATTTTCATATGCCAGCAGCAGATGAAATGCTATATCCTGAGAATCATGCATATTTGTCAGATGTGCTTGGATATGTTGCAGTAGGTGCACGTTCTGTAGAAAACCAACAGCATAGGCTTACAGCAAGTGGTGTTGATATACCTGTTGGTATGAAAAACCCAACTTGTGGAGATATTTCAGTAATGCTTAATTCAATTAAGGCTGCTCAATTAAGCCATGAATTTATATATAATAACTGGGAGGTTAAAAGTGAAGGAAATCCACTTGCACATGCTATATTAAGAGGAGCTGTAGATTCTGATGGAAGAAGCATACCTAATTATCATTATGAAAATTTGGTACAGCTTGCAAACAATTATCAGGAGATGGAACTTAATAATCCAGCTATAATTGTAGATTGTAACCATGCAAATTCAATGAAAAAGCATATGGAACAGCCTAGAATTGCTAGAGAAGTTTTAATGAGCAGAAAGTACAATTCTGTTTTGAAAGACATGGTTAAAGGACTTATGATTGAAAGCTACATTGAAAGTGGAAGACAAGAAATAGGAGAAAATGTATTTGGAAAATCAATAACAGATCCATGCATTGGATGGGAAGACAGTGAAAAGTTAATTTATTTTATAGCAGAAAACTTGTAACAGTTGATAATTGACAGTTGATAGAGGATAGTTAAGGGTTGATAGTTGGAAGTTTGTAGTTGATAGTTAGGAAAAATTAGTCCTAAATTTTTCGTAGCGTTAGCGGAAAAAAATCATTATTAACTGTTAATTATCAACAAACAACTGTCAATTGTTATCTGTTAACTATAAACTGATTTGGGGGTGTCAGAATGATTAAAAACATAATTTTTGATATTGGAAATGTTCTTTTAAAGTTTACACCGGTGGAATTTCTTAAAAATAAGTTTCATGATGAAGAAGTAGTAGATGCTTTATATAAGAATATATTTTTAAGTAAGGAATGGATTGAACTTGATAGAGGGACAATCACTGATGAAGAGGCAATTGATAGATATTGCAGCAGAGATCCTGAACATGAAAATGAAATAAAGGAAGTTATGGCAACTTGGAATGAAATGCATTTGCCTGTTGAGGGAACTTCAGAATTTTTAAAGAGAATGAAGAAAAAGGGATACAAAATATATTTGCTTTCAAACTATCATTTAAAAGCCTTTGAATTTATAAATGGCAAATATGATTTTATAAGAAATGTAGATGGAGAAATTATATCTTGTAGAGTTAAACTTTTAAAACCAGAACCTGAGATATATAAGGCTTTAATGGATAAGTATAATTTAAAACCTGAGGAAAGTGTATTTATAGATGATACCAAAATAAACATTGAGGCAGCAAAAAAACTTGGACTTCATGGTGTACTATTCAAAGGTTTTGAGGATATGGAGAAAAAGCTAAAAGAAGAAGGAATTAATGCTTGAAATTCTACATTTTAATTAACTCTCATACTATTTGTTTGCATTAATTAATTAACTAATAGTTTTTGGGAAGGAGAAAAAATGGGGAAATTGGATACAAAAGAAGCTATTTTGAAATTAATTGAGGACATTACTAGAGATTCTTCGGCAAATTTAAAATTTGATAAGTTGTCAGCAAGTAATATAAGTGAAAATTTAAGTATTAAGAGAAATACAGTAAGCCATCATCTAAATAAGCTTTTTAACGAGGGAAAGCTAATTAAGATAGAGTCAAGGCCTGTACTGTATATTCATAAGGGAGCTTTTTCTAAAGCTTTTTTTAATCCTCGTTTTAATAAATATTCTAAGTTGAGTTGCTTGATTAGTGAAAAAAAGGAAAACGATAATCCTTTTGAGAAGCTTATAGGATATAATGGCAGCCTTAAGGCAATAATAGAAGAATTAAAAACTTCTATATTATATCCTCCAAATGGGCTTCCAATTATAATATATGGTCCTACGGGTGTGGGAAAGAGTTTTATAGCGTCATTAGTATACGATTACGCAAAAGCAAACAAAATTTTAAAAAGTGATGCTCCGTTTATGACGCTTAATTGTGCTCAATATGCAGATAATCCAGAATTATTATCGGCAAATTTGTTTGGTAACGTAAAAGGAGCATATACAGGAGCAGATAAAGACAGAGAAGGTATGCTTCAAAAAGCTAATGGAGGTATTTTATTCTTAGATGAGATACATAGATTAAATCCAGAAGGTCAAGAGAAATTATTTGTATTTATGGACAAAGGGATATTTACACGACTCGGTGAAAATGGGATTACTAAGAAAGCGCAAGTAAGGCTTATTTTTGCTACAACTGAAAAATCAGAAAACTATCTTCTTAAAACATTTACAAGAAGAATACCAATATCTATTGTTATTCCTGATTTAAGAGAAAGAGGCTGGAGTGAAAAATTGGAGCTTATATACAGTTTTATTAGAAATGAAGCTAGCATTTTGAACAAAAAAATTTTTATAAGTTCAAAAGTGAGAAATCTACTCTTAAATCATGAGTTTACAGGAAATATTGGTGAACTTAAAAATATAATTAAATATATGTGTGCCTATGTATATACGTCTAATCCAGGGGCTTATGAGCTTTACATAAGGATAAGCAATATTCCTAAGGAAATATTTAATTTTCTAGATATAAATGAAAAAATCAGTGTAGAAGAAAACGATGTATTAATTGATAAAGACACAGATATATTAAAGCTTATGGACATAGAGAGAAGTAGTTCTAATTTAATAATTAAAACTATAGAAAGTATAATAAGAAGCTTTAAGAACTTAAAACAAAATAGGATTGATTCCATATCTTTTGAATCAGATGCATTTAGAAAAATTGATCTTTTGTTTGATAAACTTATATTTTCTAATGCACATAAAAAGAATGATATTATAGTTGACTATACTATAAGAAACCTTAAGAGTGTTTTGAATTTTTGGACAGAAAACTCAAACATAAGATTATACTCTAATAGTATAAAAACTTTTTCAAGCTATCTTATTTATAGAAATGAATTTGGATTTCATGAATTAAGTATGAATTCAAGGGTAAAAAACTATATTAAAGAACTTATGAAATTTATAGCTTCAAAATATCCTTCCGAGTATAAGCTAACAAAGGATTTAAAGTACCTTATAGAAAATAAATTTGACACAAGACTAGGTGATATAGAAGATATTATATTTACATTTTATATTAAAAGTCTTACGGTGGATAAACAAAGTGATTTTATAAAGGGTGTAATAATAACTCATGGGTATGCGACTGCGAGTAGCATATCAAATGTTGTAAATAGACTTCTTTCAAAAAATATTTTTGAAGCCTTTGATATGCCAATTGAAGTATCCTCGGAGGAAATAATAGATGAGGTTAATAAGTATATAAAAAGCAATGCTTTAAATAAAGGTATAATTTTTATGGTAGATACCGGTTCATTGAACGATATAGGTGCTTATGTAATTAAAGATACTAAAATGCCTATAGGTTTAATAAGTAACATATCAACTCAAATGGCTTTAGATATTGGAACGAGGATTTTACAAAAGCAGCCTATTGAGAAGATTTTAAAAGAAGCAAAAGAAGAAAATGAAATTCAGTACAAAGTAAATTATCCTAAAGATAAAAAAAATCTTATAATAACAACTTGTAGGACAGGTATAGGGACTGCAAATAAAATAAAAAAGCTTATACTTATAAGTATTGAGGATGATGAAAAAGTAGATGTAGTTTCTTGTAACTTTGCAAATTTAAAAAACAATAAGTTAAATAATGAACTTTTTAAAATATACAATGTAATTGCAATTGTGGGAACAGAAAATCCAAGTATTAAAGGAGTGAGCTTTATTTCACTTGAAGATTTAATTTCTGGTAATGGAAATGAATTTATGAATTCACTGCAGAGAATATTTACACAAAGAGAAATAGAGAAGATAAACATGAATTTGATTAAAAATTTTTCACTAGAAAAGGTAATCAATTCGTTAACCATTTTGGATACAAAAAAAGTAATGAATGAAATTGAAAAGTCAATATTAAACCTTGAGTACTTACTTGGAATAAATATAAAAAATGCAGTTAAAGTTAGTCTTTATGTCCATATAAGTTGCCTACTTGAAAGATTAATAAGAAAAAATCCTATCTTAGATTATCCAAATTTAACCGAATTTAAAAAGTGTCAACAAAATTTCATTAAAATATCTAAAAAAGCTTTCAGTGTCTTGGAGGATTTATATGGTGTCAACTTTAATGAAGCTGAAATTGGGTACATTTACGATATAATTAAGCAGTAAAAATTTAAAATGTAGGAATTAAAGAGTGAAAGCCGTTCCATCTATTTGGCACGGTTTTTGCTCTTTTATATTTTACGTAAAAGGAGGTTGCAAATGAGAAAGATAATATTAGCATCACATAGTTATTTATCTAAAGGAATGAAATACTCTGTTGAAAAAATATTAGGCAAGCAAGAAAATCTTGATTTCATTTGTGCCTATGTAGAAGACAGGGATTTAGGAGAGGAAGTGAGGAAAAAAATTCTTTTAAGGGATGAGAATGATGAAATAATAATTATAACTGACATTTTAGGAGGAAGCGTAAATAACGAACTTTCAAAGCTTTTAAGGGAGAAAAATATTTATCTTGTAACAGGAATGAATTTACAGCTTGTAATAGAAATTCTTATAAGTAATTCTCAAAATATAGAAGAGCTCATTGAAAATGCTATTGAAGAAAGTAAGAAAGGTATAATTTTTTATAACAAGCAAAAGGTTCAGATTGAGGATGAAGATTTTTAATTTAGATTAGGAGATGATATAAAATGATTCGTTTGCTTAGAGTAGATCATAGATTGCTTCATGGACAGGTGGCTTTTGCTTGGACAGCAGCATTGCAGGCAGATTGCATATTAATTGCTAATGATGTAGTTGTTACTGATAAAATAAAAAAAGCTTCAATTAAGCTTGCAAAACCAAATGGAGTTAAGCTTGTCATGAAAAGCATTAATGATTCAATAAAAGCATTAAATAGTGGTGTTACAGATAAATATAAGCTATTTATAGTAGTTGAAAATATAAAAGATGCTGCTGCATTAGCTAATGGAGTTCAGGAAATTAAAAGTATAAATCTTGGAGGCACAAAGGCTACAGATAAAACACATGCAATTTCAAATGCAGTAAATATAACAGATGAAGAGGAAAAAATATTAGATAGTTTGAAGAAAAATGGAATTGAAGTAGAATTAAGGCAAGTTCCTACAGAATCAAAAAAACAGTATTAATTTAATATGTAAATTGAGGGGGAAAACAAATGCTTTTGAAAACGTTTCTCATATTTCTTGTAAGTGTTTTTGGTTATGCAGAATATTTTTTATCAGGTAGAGGGCAAATTTATAGACCAATTGTGCTTGGAGCGCTCACTGGATTAGTTCTTGGAGATTTAAAAACAGGTCTTATAGTTGGCGCCAATCTTGAACTGGCTTTTATAGGCATGCAGGATATTGGAGCATCTGTTCCGCAGGATACAACTTCTGCAGCAATTATTGGAACAGCCTTTGCAATAAGTACTGGTAAGGGAACTGCAGCTGCACTTACTTTTGGAGTTCCTCTTTCTATGCTAATACTTTTCATTCAAAATGTATTTTATATTTTTATTTCTCCAATGTATGTACACAAGTGCGATCAGTATGCTGAGCTTGGAGATTCAAAAAAGTTATCTCGTATGGCATTTTGGGGAGGTACTATAGTTAACTTTTTACCTTCAATTCTAATAGTTACAGTTTGCTTCTATTTTGGAAATACCTTTGCAAAAACTATTATAGCGTATATTCCTAATTATGTTCAGAATGGACTAGTTGTTGCAAGTGAAATATTACCTGCCTTTGGATTTGCAATGCTTTTAAGGATGATAATGAACAAAAAAATTCTTCCATTTTTCTTTTTAGGCTTTCTCCTTACAGAATATTTAAAGGTGCCAGTAATAGGTGTAGCTTTATTTGGAGTTGTTTACATCTTATTAACTATGAATAATGAGAATTCAAAGATGGAGGTGGAAACAGAAGATGAAGACTTCTAGCGAGATAAAAAATAGTTCCAAAGTAACAAAAAAAGATTTAAGAAGAGTGTTCTGGAGAACTTTTACTATGGGTGCTTCTTGGGAATATACCCGCCAAATGGGAGTTGGATATGGTTATGCTATCACTCCTGTAATTGATCGTATTTATAAAGATAAAAAGGAAAAAGCAGAAGCTTTAAAGCGACATCTTGAGTTTTTTAATATTACCAATGTACTTGCTCCCATTGTTTTAGGCATTACAGCTGCAATGGAAGAAGAAAATGCAAAAAATAAAAATTTTGATACTAATTCTATAAACAATATAAAGGTAAGTTTAATGGGGCCTCTTTCAGCCATTGGAGATTCTCTTTTTATGGCAACATTAAGAATTATAGCGACAGGTATAGCAGCAGCGTTCTCTCTTCAGGGTAATGTACTTGGACCAATATTATTTTTGCTGATTTACAATGTTCCATGTACACTAGTGCGTTATTTTGGACTTAAATTTGGGTACAGAGCAGGAACAAGCTTTTTTGAAAAATTAGGAGATAGCAATTTGATAGCAAAAGTTTCAAAACAAGCTTCGGTCTTAGGAATGATGGTAGTTGGCGCTATGACTGGAAGTTTAATTACAATTAATACTCCTGTAGTGTTTGGCTCAGGTAAGGCAGCTATAAAGCTTCAGGCAGATGTTTTTGATAAAATTTTACCCGGGATGCTTCCTCTTGCTGTTACCTTTTTGATGTATTACCTATTAAGTAAAAAAGTAAAAATAGGGTACATTCTTTTGGGAACAGCTATAGTTGGAATTTTAGGAACAGCAGCTGGGGTATTAGTACCATAAAAATTTTAATTATAAAGGAGATATAAATATGGATGCAAAAAAAATAATAAATCAAATATTAGAGGAAAAAGGAAAAATAACTGATGTTTACTTTGTGGCTTGTGGGGGTTCTCTTGTAGATCTATATCCAGTGAGTTATTTTATTCAAGGTGAATCAAAAACTATTCATTCAATGTATTATACTTCTAAGGAATTTGTAATATCTGCACCAAAGACCCTTACTAAAAACAGTATAACTATTGTATGCAGTCATAGTGGAAATACTCCTGAAGCTATTGAAGCAGCTAAACTTGCAAAATCACTTGGATCATATGTAATAGTATTTACAAATAATGAAAAGTCCAAAATTAACAGTGATTCCTTTAACGTAATTGTATATCCATGGGGAGATGAAATATCAGTACAGGATGAACCTATGGGAGAAAGCTATGCACTTATGAATGAGCTTCTTAAAGCACAGGAGGACTATTGTGAATATGAAAAGATGAAAGATGGTTTATCGAAAATAGATGGTGTAATAAGGAAAGCTGTGCAAGTAGAAAAAGATAGTGCTGTTAGTTTTGCTGATAAATATTCAAAAGAGCCTTTTTTATACATTGTAGGTTCAGGAGCATCTTTTTCTCAAGCTTATGGATTTTCTATTTGTTCATTGATGGAAATGCAGTGGATAAATTGCGGGTATATTCACTCTGCGGAATTTTTTCATGGACCTTTTGAAGTGCTGGATAAGGATGTACTTTATATACTTCTTATGAATGAAGGAAGAACGAGAGTTATGGATGAAAGAGTTCTAAAATTCTTAAAGAAATATGGCTCAAAATATGCGGTAATAGATACAAGAAATTTTGGAATAGATATCATAGACAAGGATGTAGTTGATTATTTTAATCCATTTGTATTTTATAAAATGGCATGCCTGTACCGTGAGGAATTAGCAAAGGTAAAGGGACATCCAACAAGTGTTAGGAGATACATGGGAGTTGTTGAATATTAATTAGATTAAGTACAATTTAAGATACTTATGTTTAAAGGAGAAGTAAATGAATATAGATCTTAATAGAATTTCTGGAATGAACACTCATTACAGCTTTTATACCATTGATGACTATTTTTCTTCACTTGAGAAGCTAAATATTAAGAATGCAGAACTCTGGACTTTCAATTCTCATTTTTTCTTAGACTACAATTTATATCAAAACACTAAAGAAATTAAAGAGAAGTCTAAAAAACATAATTTGAAAATAATATGTATAACTCCAGAGCAGAATAACCCTAAGCCATATAATATAGCTACAAGTTTTCCACATCTTAAAGAAAAAACTCTAAATTATTTTAAAAATGCAGTTCGTGCAGCAAATGAACTTGAATGCAATAAAGTGCTTGTTACATCTGGATGGGCATTTTATTCAGAAAATTTGGAGGAAGCTAGAAAGCGTTCGGCAGATATGGTGCAAAATATATGTGAATTTGCTAGTGAAAAGGGTGTTACTATTGTAATAGAAACTTTAAGATACGATGAATCACATATAGTGTATAATATACCAACCTTAAAAGAATATATGAAGATGGTTAATCATCCTAATTTGAAAATCACAATAGATACAGGAGCTATGGCATGTGCTGGTGAAAGTGTAAGGAAATTTTATGAAGCATTTGGGGATAAAATAGCGCACGTTCATTTCGTAGATGGTACACCAAAGGGTCATTTAGTTCTTGGGGAAGGTAATTTGCCTATAGAGGAATATTTACAAGATTTTAATGAAAATCATTATAGAGGATACTTTTCACTTGAAATTACTCATGAAAAATATTATAATAATCCACAATTAGCTGATAAAAATAATATGTCTTATCTTGTTGAACTGAGTAAAAGATAAAAAAACTGTAAGTTAAATGTTACACATTATTAATATAATTTGGAAAGAATATTAGTTGACACTAATATTCTTTTTGTATATACTTTGATTATCAAAATATTTGATTGTCAATATAAAATATAGTGTTGCCAACTTAACTTTCAGAATGTAAATAGATTGACATGCTTTGAATACAGCGTTTTAAAACATGTGCAATTAAGTTTTGATATGGTAGCTATTTAAGAGGGAGAGATAAAAATGAAATTGCCTCCTTTATTAATTGGAGAATTAAAAGCTGAAGTTCCTATAGTACAAGGTGGAATGGGTGTTGGCATTTCACGCTCAAGCTTAGCAGGGGCAGTGGCAAATTGTGGGGGAATAGGAACTATATCGGGAGTTCAAATTGGATTTGATGAACCTGATTTTGAAACTAATACATTAGAAGCAAATGTAAGAGCATTAAAGAAGCATATAAGAAGAGCGAGAGAAATTAGTCCAAATGGAATAATCGCTGTCAATCTTATGGTTGCATTAAGTCATTATGATGAACTTGTAAAAGCTGCTGTAGATGAAAAGGTAGATATGATTGTTTCAGGGGCAGGTCTTCCAACTATGCTGCCTAAGCTAGTTGAAGGAAGTAATGTAAAAATAGCTCCAATAGCATCATCAGGTAAAGCAGCATCTGTAATATGTAAGCTTTGGGATAAGCACCATAAAAGAATACCAGATTTAGTTGTGGTTGAAGGACCAGATGCAGGAGGACACTTGGGATTTAAACCAGCGGAACTTGAGGAAGGTAAGAAGAGAAAACTTTCAGAAATACTTTTGGAGGTCATTGAAGTAGTAAAGCCATTTGAAGAAAAGTATGGAAAGAAGATTCCTGTTATATGTGGTGGTGGAATTTCAGAAGGAAAGGAAATTGCTGAATATATAAAGCTTGGAGCGTCAGGAGTACAAATAGCAACCAGATTTATAGCAACAGAAGAATGTGATGCTGATATAAAATATAAAATGTCTATTGTAGATGCTAAGGAAAGTGATATAAAAATAGTTAAAAGCCCGGTTGGCATGCCAGGAAGAGCTTTGAATAATAACTTTATACAGAATGTTCATGATGAGGGTGTGGCAATTAAGAAGTGCTATAATTGCTTAAAACCATGTAATCCTAAAAATACTCCGTATTGTATATCAAAAGCACTTATAAATGCTGTTGAAGGGGATATTGATGAAGCACTTGTATTCACAGGAGCTAAATCTTATAAAATCAATAAAATTGTAAAAGTTTCAGAACTGATGAAAGAGCTTGTAGATGATGCTGAAAAAAATTTATAGAACATGATAATTGGAATGAAATGGTGATAAATGTGAAGAAAACAATCAGTATTATTAATGAGGTTTTAGTGGATCTTTTTAATGATATTTTAACTATAGAGCAAACAGCACTTAAAGAAGGTGCATTTAACGATATTTCCATTACAGAAATACACACAATAGAAGCTATAGGTATGTATGTGCCTAGGACTATGTCTGAGGTAGCGAGCGATCTTGGAATAACAGTTGGAACGCTTACGATTGCAATAAGCAACCTTGTGAAAAAGCAGTATGTTGAACGACAGAGATGGGATAAAGATAGAAGAGTTGTGAAAATAGCACTCACCAGAAAGGGAAAATTAGCTTATAGAATTCATAAAAAGTTCCATTCAGATATGGTTAAATCCACTATTGAGGGACTTAATGAAGATGAAGAACAGGTGCTTGTTTCTGCACTTGAAAAATTAAATGAGTTCTTTAGATCAAAATACAATATAAAAAAGGGCTGATAAAGTGAAAAATGTTGAGATTATAGGAACAGGAAGTTGTGTTCCAGAAAGAATAGTTACAAATGACGAATTATCTACAATAGTCGAAACTAGTGATGAATGGATATCAACAAGAACGGGTATAAGTGAAAGAAGAATTTCTTTAGGTGAAAATACCTCCGATTTAGCTGCAAAAGCAGCACTAGAAGCATTGAAAGATTCTAAACTGGAGGCTAAAGATATAGAGCTTATAATAGTTGCAACAACTAGTCCTGATTCCTATGTACCATCTACGGCGTGTATCGTTCAGGGATTAATAGGAGCATCTAATGCTGCATGCTTTGATATAAGTGCTGCATGTACAGGATTTATATTTGCACTTAATACAGCTGCTCAATATATAAAAACAGGAGTATATAAAACTGCACTTGTTATAGGAGCAGAAGTTTTATCTAAAATAATGGATTGGAAGGATAGAAATACTTGTGTTCTTTTTGGAGATGGCGCAGGGGCAGCCGTTTTGAGAGCTGGAGAAGAAGGAATAATGAATACTTATATGGCTTCTGATGGAATAAACGGAAGAGAATTTTTGCGTTGTTTCGCAGCTCAGAATAAGAATCCATTTATGCTTGAAAGTTTAGATGTAAAAGATAAAATTACTATGAATGGTAAAGAGGTTTTTAGATTTGCTGTAAAAGTAATGGTTGATTCAATTGAAAAGGTGCTTGAAGCAGCTCAAAGCAATATTGAGGATATTGATTATATCATTCCACATCAGGCAAATATAAGAATAATAGAATTTGTAGCTAAAAAATTAAAAATAGATATGAGTAAGTTCTTTATAAACTTAAATAAATATGGCAATACATCAGGAGCAACTATTCCGATTGCCTTAGATGAAATGAATAAACAAGGTCTTTTAAAAAGAGGAAATAAAGTTATATTTATAGGCTTTGGTGGAGGACTTACCTGGGGTTCAGTATTGGTTAAATGGACAATTTAAAAATTAAAATAAGACTTATAATTTAGGAGGAAAAATTATGATATTTGAAAAAATTAAATCAATAACAGCAGAACAATTAGGAGTAGATTCAGCAACACTTACTATGGAAACATCTTTTCAAGAGGATTTAAACGCTGATTCATTGGACTTATTTCAGATAATTATGGAGCTTGAGGATGAATTTAATATTCAAATAGAGGACACTGATGATATAAATACTATTGGGGATGCAGTAAAATTTATTCAAGCAAAGACTGGTAAGGAATAATAAGTATTTTATACAGTAGAAATTTTTAGAATGCGGTTATTAAAGATAAACCACCTTGAAATGGTTTATCTTTAAGGTTTTGCAAGCAATGTTAAAAGAACAAGAGGACAGAGGAAGAGGACAAAGAGCAGCGAAAGTTGATTTATTCTTATAATGGAGGATAAATCTTTAATTAAATTATTTAAGTGATTTTTGCTTATAACAGAAAAATTCTTCTTAAATGTGCTTTGTCAACTGTACTCTGACCAAGTGGGAGGGAATTAATTTGAATTCAGTATTGTGTGACATGGTTGGAATAGAATACCCTATAATACAAGGTGGTATGGCTTGGGTAGCAGACAGTTCTCTTGCTTCAGCAGTATCAAATGCAGGAGGGCTTGGAATTATAGCGGCTGCAAATGCACCTACAGATTATGTAAGAGAACAAATAAGAAGGGCTAAGGAATTAACTGATAAGCCTTTTGGTGTAAATATAATGCTTTTAAGTGATAATGCCGATGAAGTTGCAAAAATGGTATGTGAGGAAGGCGTAAAAGTTGTAACTACAGGAGCAGGCAATCCAGGAAAGTATATAGAAATGTGGAAAGAATATAACATAAAGGTTATACCAGTTGTAGCATCAGTGGCACTTGCTAAAAGAATGGAAAGATGCGGTGTAGATGCAGTTATTGCTGAAGGTTGTGAATCTGGAGGTCATGTTGGAGAACTAACTACTATGGCACTCGTTCCACAGGTTGTTGATGCTGTAAATATACCTGTTGTTGCAGCAGGAGGTATAGGAGACGGAAGAGGAGTGATTGCAGCATTGGCATTAGGAGCAGTTGGGGTTCAAGTTGGAACTAGATTTTTAGTTGCAAAGGAATGTACTGTTCATCAAAATTATAAGAATAAAGTCTTGAAAGCAAAGGATATAGATACTCATGTTACAGGAAGGCCAACAGGACATCCAGTTAGAGTTTTGAGAAATAAGCTTGTAAGGCAATTTCAACTTTTAGAAAAGAATGGTGGAACTCCAGAAGAATTCGAAAACTTAGGAAGAGGAGCACTACCAAAGGCTGTAAGAGACGGAGATGTTGATAATGGTTCTGTTATGGCAGGACAGATTGCAGGGCTTGTAAATAAAGAACAAACTTGCAGCGAGATAATCAAAGAGATGTTCTTTGAAGCAAAAGAAGTTGAAACTGGAATTAGTAAAAGGATGTGAATTAGCTTGGGTAAAATAGCATTTGTTTTTGCCGGTCAAGGTGCACAGTATGTTGGAATGGGAAAAAAGCTTTATGATGAATTTGACTGTTGTAAGGATATATTTAAAAGGGCAGATGAAGCACTTCAATTTAAAATAAGTGATTTGTGTTTTGAAGGAAGTAAAGAGGAACTTGATAAAACTGAAAATACTCAGCCAGCAATTTTAGCGGTGAGCGCAGCAGCTATGGCAGCTGTTATGGAAAAAGGAATACACCCTGATGTTGTGGCTGGGTTAAGTTTAGGTGAATATACAGCTCATGTTTGCAGTGGAACTTTTGACTTTGAAAAGGCGATTAAACTTGTTAAAAAAAGGGGAAAATATATGCAGGAGGCTGTTCCACAGGGAGAAGGAGCCATGGCAGCAGTTTTAGGGCTTGATAGAGAAGTCATAAAAGAGGTTTTAGACCAATGTTCTAATCTTGGAACAGTTGAAATAGCAAATTATAATTGCCCAGGACAAATAGTAATAGCAGGAGAAGTTAAAGCTGTGGAGGTGGCAGCAGAGAAGCTAAAGGAAAAAGGTGCTAGAAAGGTTGTCATGCTTTCTGTAAGTGGACCTTTCCATACATCTATGCTTAAACCAGCAGCAGAAAAATTAGCTCATGAGCTTGAAGACATATCTATAGGTAAAATGAAGGTGCCTATAATAACAAATGTTACAGGTGATTATATAAAAAGTGAAAGTGATGTAAAGGAACTTTTAAGAAAGCAGGTTATGAGTTCTGTTTTTTGGGAAGATACTGTAAGAAGAATGATAGCGGACGGTGTAGATACATTCATCGAACTTGGACCTGGAAAAACCTTAACTATGTTTATAAAGAAAATAGATAGAAGTGTAAAAGCCTTTAATGTTGAAGATGTAGAAGGCCTAGATAAATTAAAAATTTGATGGAGGGTATTATGGAAAAGTTACTTTTAGGTAAAATTGCAGTGGTAACTGGTGCTGGAAGAGGAATAGGAAGAACAATAGCACTTAAATTAGCAGATGAAGGTGCTAATTTGGTTTTAAATTATAGAAGCAGTGAAAAAGAAACAGAAGAACTAATAAAAGAAATAGAGGCCAAAGGAGTAAAGGCTATTTCAGTAAAAGCAGATGTAAGCAAGTTTGAAGAAGCGGAAGAAATAATGAAAAAAGCAAAGGCTGAGTTTGGCAAGGTAGACATTCTTGTCAATAATGCGGGAATAACAAGAGACGGCCTTGCAATGAGAATGAAGGAAAAAGATTTTGATGATGTTATAAATGTAAATCTTAAAGGAGCTTTTAACTGTATAAGGCATGCAAGTCCGATGATGTTCAGAAATAAGGGTGGAAAAATAATAAATATTTCTTCTGTAGTAGGTATAGTTGGAAACCCTGGTCAAATAAATTATTGTGCGGCTAAAGCAGGAATTTTAGGAATGACAAAATCTTTAGCAAAAGAGCTTGGAAGCAGAGGTATTACTGTTAATGCTATAGCACCAGGTTTTATAAAAACCGATATGTCAGATGAACTTTCAGATAAACAAAAGGAAGCTATTTTGGGAACTGTGCCATTAAAGAGAGCAGGAGAAGTAGATGATGTTGCAAATGCAGTTGTATTTTTAGCTTCTGATTTAGCTTCATATATAACAGGTCAAGTTATTCAAGTTGACGGCGGCATGGTAATGTAGATAAAATAGAGAGAAAAGTGGGTGTAAATATGAATAGAAGAGTTGTAATAACAGGTCTTGGTGCTATAACACCTGTTGGCAATGATGTAAATACATTTTGGGATTCAATTAAACATGGTAAATGTGGAATAGATTTTATAAAAGCTTTTGATACATCGGATTTTAAAGCAAAGCTTGCAGCAGAGGTTAAAGATTTTAATCCAGAAGATTACATGGAAAAGAAAGAAACAAAAAGAACTGATAGATTTTGTCAATTTGCTTTGGCAGCGGCAAGTCAGGCTATGGAAGATTCAAAATTAGATATAGAAGCTTTAGATAAAGAAAGACTTGGCGTTATTTTAGGTTCTGGTATAGGCGGAATAAGCACTATAGAAGAGCAACATACAAAGCTTATGGAAAAGGGACCTAATAGAGTTTCTCCAATGGTAATACCTATGATTATAGCAAACATGGCAGCTGGTAATGTTGCAATAAAGTATGGAGCTAAGGGTATTTGCACAACTATAGTTACAGCTTGTGCTTCTGGTAACAATGCTATAGGAGAATCTTATAGAAACATAAAATATGGTTATGCAGATGTAATGATTTCAGGGGGAAGTGAAGCTGGAATAACACCTCTATCTGTAGCAGGTTTTATTGCATCTACAACTTTAAATAAAAGTACAGATCCATTAAGAGCATCTATTCCTTTTGATAAGGAAAGAAACGGCTTTATAATGGGAGAAGGTTCAGCAGTAGTAATTCTTGAAGAGCTTGAGCATGCTTTAAAAAGAGGAGCTAAGATTTATGCTGAGGTAGTAGGCTATGGAGCAACTGGAGATGCTTATCATATAACTTCGCCAGCACCAGGCGGTGAAGGAGCAGCTAGAGCTATGAAGCTTGCATTAGAAGAAGCTAATATAGATAAAACAGAAGTATCATATATAAATGCGCATGGAACAGGAACACAGTATAATGATAAATGTGAAACAGCTGCAATAAAAGCTGCCTTTGGAGAACATGCATACAACATTCCTATAAGTTCAACAAAATCAATGACAGGGCATTTGCTTGGAGCAGCAGGAGCAATTGAAGCTGTAATATGTGTAAAGGCAATTCAAGATAACTTTATACCACCTACAATAGGATATAGGGAAAAAGACGAAGAATGTGATCTTGATTATGTACCAAACCAAGGTAGAGAGGCAGAAGTAAATTATGCTCTTTCTAATTCTATGGGTTTTGGTGGTCATAATGCTATGCTTATTTTTAAGAAGTATAATGATTAATTTTAGCGGATATAAGGGAAGTGTTAGATATGGATTATAAAGCTATAGAACAGATTATAAAGACTGCTGGTGAGTCTGGACTTACATTCCTTGAGATAGAAACTGAAGGAATGAGAATAACAATGAAGAAGGGTAATAGTAATGATGAGCCTAAAGTAAAGACAGAAGAATGTGTTTCAGCTGAGGTTCAAGACAAACAGGAAGAAACTATAGTAGAAGAAGCTAATAAAAATAATGAAGAAAAAAAGGTTCAGGATGAAAACACAGTTTCTGTTGTTTCTCCTATAGTTGGTACTTTTTATGCTTCATCAAGTCCTGATTCAGAAGCATTTGTTAAAGTTGGTTCAAAGGTTAAAAAAGGCGATACTCTTTGCATAATTGAAGCAATGAAGCTCATGAATGAAATAGAGGCAGAAGTAGATGGCGAAGTAGTAGAAGTTTTAGTAGAAGATGAACAAATGGTGGAGTATGGTCAGGAGCTATTTAAGATAGCCTTAAAGTAATAATTTGAAGGTAGGCGTTTTTAATGAGTCTAAATATAGAACAGATTATGGAAATTATTCCTCACAGATATCCAATGCTTTTAATAGACAGAGTTGAGGAAATTGAGCCAGGGAAAAAAGCAGTTGGGTACAAAAATGTTACTATGAATGAACAAATTTTTCAAGGACACTATCCAGGAAAGCCAATAATGCCAGGAGTTCTTATGGTTGAAGCTTTAGCACAGCTTGGTGGAGTTGCAATTTTAAGCTTAGATAAGTATAAAGGAAAAAAGCCTATACTTGGAGCAATAAAAAACGCTAAGTTTAGAAGAATGGTGGTTCCAGGGGATACTTTAAAATTAGAAATTGAGATAGTTAAGATTAAAGGACCGGCTGGAATTGGCAAAGGAATAGCAACGGTCAATGGAGAAAAGGCTGTAGAAGCTGAGATTACATTTATGATAGTGTAAGGAAATGGAGCGAGTAATTATGATTAATAAAGTTTTAATTGCTAACAGAGGTGAAATAGCAGTTAGAATAATAAGAGCATGCAGAGAACTAGGAATAGAAACAGTAGCGGTGTATTCGGAGGCTGACAAGGAATCAATGCATGTTTATTTAGCAGATCAAGCAGTTTGCATTGGACCTGCAAAGTCAAAGGATAGTTACCTTAACATGGAAAACATAATAAGTGCTACAGTTCTCACTGGTGCTCAAGCTATTCATCCAGGATTTGGCTTCTTATCCGAAAACGGTAAGTTTGCAAGAATGTGCAGTGAGTGTAATATAACTTTTATAGGACCTGATGCTGAAACAATCGAGAATGCAGGTAATAAGGCAAAGGCAAGAGAGATAATGGTAAACGCAGGAGTACCAGTTATTCCTGGAGTAAATGGAACCGTAGATACTGAAGAAGCTGTAGTAGCCGAAGCAAAGAAAATAGGCTATCCTGTTATGCTTAAAGCATCTGCTGGAGGTGGAGGAAAGGGCATAAGAATAGTAAAGGATGAAAGTGAAATTGTGAAAGCTTTCAGAACTGCAAAAGCTGAAGCGAAGGCAGCCTTCGGTGATGACACTATGTATATGGAAAAGTTTATAGAAGAACCAAGACATATAGAGTTTCAAGTACTTGGTGATATTCATGGCAATGTAGTTTATCTTGGAGAAAGAGATTGTTCAATGCAAAGAAGAAATCAAAAAGTACTTGAAGAAGCGCCATCTCCTGTTATGACAGAAGAACTTAGGCGTGAAATGGGAGAAATAGCCGTTAAAGCTGCAAAGGCTGTTAATTATAAAAATGCAGGTACCATAGAGTTTCTAGTAGATAAGCATAATAACTATTACTTTATGGAGATGAATACAAGAATACAAGTTGAACATGGTATTACAGAGCTTGTTACAGGAATTGATCTTGTAAAGGAGCAGATAAAAATTGCTAGTGGAGAGGAATTGTCTCTCAAGCAAGAGGATATAAAAATGCAAGGGCATGCTATTGAGTGTCGTATAAATGCAGAAAATCCACAAAAGGGTTTCATGCCTTCTCCAGGAAAAATTAAATATTTTAATGTCCCAGGAGGCCCAGGAATAAGGCTCGATACAGCAGTTTACCAAGGTTATGATATACCACCCAATTATGACTCTATGATTGGTAAGCTAATGGTTTATGGAAAAGATAGATACGAAGCCATAAATAAAATGGAAAGAGCTCTTGGAGAATTCATAATAGATGGAGTGGATACAAATATTGACTTTCAATATGATCTTATAAATAATCCTAAATTTATATCAGGAAAGTATGATACAAGTTTTATAGAGAAGGAGGTATAAAATGTCTCTGTTTAAAAAGAAAAAATATATAACCATAAGCAGTGAAAAACTTAGTGAACTTCAAAATACGGAAGCAAATTTACCAGTTATACCTAATGGTATGTGGGTTAAGTGTCCAAAATGCGGAAGTATTCTCTATAAAAACGATGTGCAAGATAATTTTAAAGTTTGTCCTAAATGTAACGGACATCTTAGGCTAAATGCCAATGAAAGAATAGCAATGATAGTTGATGAAGGTACATTTGAAGAGTTTGATGCAAATATGTTAGCCGGTAATCCGCTTGATTTTGATAAATATGAAGAAAAAATAAAAAGCATGCAGAAAAAGACAGGATTAAAGGATGCTGTAGTTACAGGTAGAGGAGATATATATGGTCAGAAAGTGGTTATAGCTGTTATGGACAGTAATTTTATGATGGGCAGCATGGGATCTGTAGTTGGAGAGAAGATAACAAGAGCTATAGAGAAATCTACAGAGGAAAAGCTTCCTATAATAATTTTTACCACATCTGGTGGAGCAAGAATGCAAGAAGGAATGTTTTCCTTAATGCAAATGGCAAAAACAAGTGCAGCACTTGCCAAGCATGATGAAGAAGGCCTTTTATATATATCTGTTTTAACGGACCCTACAACTGGAGGGGTAACAGCTAGTTTTGCAATGCTTGGAGATGTTATACTTGCAGAACCTAAAACTCTTGTTGGTTTTGCAGGGAGAAGAGTAATTGAGCAGACTATAAATGAGAAACTTCCAGATGATTTTCAAACTTCAGAATTTCTCTTTAAACATGGTTTTATAGATAAAATCGTGGAAAGAAAAAAATTAAAAGAAGTTTTAGGAAAAATTTTAGAGATGCATGCTAGGAGGTGATAGGATGAATATAAAAAAGAATTTAACACCATGGGAAAGACTTACAATTGCAAGAATGATAGAAAGACCTACATCTTTAGATTATATAAAAAAAATATTTGATTCTTTCATAGAATTTCATGGTGATAGGGGATATAGGGATGATCCTGCGATTGTCGGTGGAATTGGTAAGCTTGCAGGTAGAACTGTAACTATAATTGGACAGCAGAAGGGTAGAAATACTAAAGAAAATGTTGAGAGAAATTTCGGCATGCCATATCCAGAAGGCTATAGAAAGGCTCTAAGACTTATGAAGCAAGCTGAAAAGTTTAATAGACCTATAATATGTTTTGTAGATACATCAGGAGCATATTGTGGAGTTGGTGCTGAAGAAAGAGGACAGGGTGAAGCTATAGCTAAAAATCTTATAACAATGGCAAATTTAAAAACTCCTATAATTTCTATTGTTATAGGTGAAGGAGGAAGCGGTGGAGCTCTCGCAATGGCAGTAGCTGATGAAATCTGGATGCTTGAAAACTCAGTATATTCGCTCCTATCGCCAGAGGGTTTTGCGAGCATATTGTGGAAAGATGCTTCAAAAGCTAGAGAAGCAGCAGAAGTTATGAAAATAACTGCCAAAGATTTAATGAATTATAAGATAATAGATAAGGTAATAGATGAACCTAAGGGTGGAGCTCAAAATGATGTTGACAGCGTTGCAGAAACCTTGAAGGAGAATTTGGTTAAAGATATAAATAAATTATGCTCAGAAAGCATAGATACTCTTTTAAGCAATAGATACGATAAATTTAGAAGTATTGGTAAATACGTGGAATAATTGATTAGAGATTATAATAAAATTAGCATAGTATGATAAGGTACTGGCTAATTTTTTTTATAATTTTTTACAAAAAAGTATATAATGTATTGACTATTGTAAACTATTAATCTATGCTTATAATAAGTGAGCAAACGTTTTCATACATTTATATTTGGGGGGAATATATTATGGTCGTTAGAAATGTAGTAATAAGGAATAGGTTAGGACTTCATGCAAGAGTTGTTACGCTTGTAGTAAAGAAGGCATCTAGGTTTAAATCAGACATATTCATAGAGTTTAACGGTAGAAAGGCAAATAGTAAAAGCATAATAAATGTACTTGCATTGGGAGCAAATTGTGGAGCAGAAGTAAAGATTACGGCATCTGGCCCAGATGAGGTACTAGCACTTGATGAGGTGGCAGCAGTGTTTGATAAAGAATAAAATTGTACTAAAGTTGAATATTCGTGCTTAAAAATATATAATTAAATGTGATTGTAATTTTGAGTTGTGCCCATAATTAAAGTGGGTACAATTTTTAGAAATGAGTGATTTCATGGAAAAAGTTTTGGTGGTTTCTGAAAAACCATCTGTTGGAAGAGATATTGCACGAGTATTAAATTGTAAAACTAAAGGTGAAGGGTGTCTTATAGGAAGTAAGTATATTGTAACTTGGGCAGTGGGACATTTAGTAACCCTATGGGAGCCAGAAGAGTATAATCCTATTTATAAAAAATGGAGATTTGATACTTTGCCAATAATACCAGAAGTGATGAAAATAAAACCAATAGAAGATACGAAAAAACAATTTGAAATACTTAAAAAATTGATGAATAGAGAAGACATATCCTCTCTTATATGCGCAACGGATGCGGGAAGAGAAGGAGAACTTATTTTTAGATATACTTATGAAGCAGCAGGCTGCAATAAGCCGTTTAACAGACTGTGGATATCAAGTATGACAGATCAAGCTATAAAAGAAGGTTTTGAAAGTATAAAACCCGGTTCGGAGTATGATAATCTCTATTATTCAGCAAAGTGCAGATCTGAAGCTGACTGGCTTGTTGGAATGAATGCAAGTCGTGCCTATACCTTGAAATACAATGTACTTTTAAGTGTAGGAAGAGTTCAAACTCCAACACTTGCAATAATAACCGAGAGACAAAAAGAAATAGATAATTTTGTTCCCAAGGATTACTTTGAAGTGATTTCCGAGTTTGATGGTTTTAAGGGAACTTGGTTTGATAAAGAAACAAAAGAAACAAAGATAATGGATATTAAAAAGGCTCAGGATATTTCAAATAAGGTTAAGGGTAATAACGGTAAGGTAGTAAGTGTGGAAAATAATAAGAAAAAGCAAGTGCCACCACTTCTATATGATTTAACTGAGCTTCAAAGGGACTGCAATAAAAAATTTGGATTTTCTGCTCAGAAAACTTTAGATATTATTCAAAATTTATATGAAAAAAGAAAAATGGTTACATATCCTAGAACAGATAGTAGATATTTAAGTCATGACATGGTGAATAAAGTAAAAAACACCATAGCCAAGCTTAATATGGGGCCGTACAAGGAGTTTTCGGCAAAGCTTTTAAGCATGAAAAAGCTGCCTTTTACAAAGAGAATTATAGATGATTCTAAGGTTACAGATCATCATGCTATAATACCTACTGATGTAAAGCCAAATATCGAGAGTCTTACAAAGGATGAGTTTAAGGCTTATGATCTAATAGTAAAAAGATTTATGTGTGTATTTTATCCTAACTATGAGTACACAATAACTAAAATAACCTCTGAAGTTTGCGGAGAACAATTTTTAACCAGAGGAAAAACTATATTGAAGCTAGGCTGGATGGAATTTTATAAGAGTGATAGTAAAGCTAAAAAGGAAGACGAAGAGGATGAACTTCCAAAATTAAAGAAAAATGATGAGGTAGAAATTAAAGAAACAGAAGTTCAACAGAAAAAAACGAAACCTCCAAGTACCTATAATGAAGCTTCACTTCTTTCAGCTATGGAAAATGCAGGACGTTTTGTTGAAGATGAAGAATTAAGAGAACAGCTTAAAGAAGGTGGAATAGGAACTCCAGCGACAAGGGCGGCTATAATTGAGAGGCTTATAAGTGTTGGATATATAAAAAGAAAAGGAAAAACTCTTCAGCCAACAGATAAAGGTATGAAGCTTATAGAAATTGTTCCACCGGAATTAAAGTCACCAGAAACTACAGGAAGATGGGAAAAGGGTCTTACATCTATTGCAAAGGGAAAAATGGCATCTCAAAGATTTATGCAAAGTATTCAAAGATATGTGAGATATATAATACAGGAGTCTGCTAAAGTAAATAGGGCAATTGTGTTTGAAGCTGGCAATAAAAATAAGTTGAATCCCAATAAAAAGACTGTAGAAGCTTTAGGTAAATGTCCTTTATGCCAAAGTGGTGATATACTAGAAAATTCAAAGGCATATTATTGCACTAATTGGAAGGCAGGCTGCAAGTTTACTTCATGGAAAAATTCCTTGGCTGCTTATAGTATAGAAATTAATAATGAGCTTATGAAAACTTTACTTAAGGAAAGAATTTTAAACAATGTGTTTGGAGTGAAGCCTAATACCAAGGAAAAAACTGTGTACACCCTTAAAATGAATAATTATGGAGCTATCCTTATTAAAGAGCAGTAAATATAAATTAATAATTTGTATTTATAATTGAAACATAATCGTAATAATTATAATGTAGTATATAATTATTACAATTAATGCAACAATAGTATATAATAATTAACATGTTTGAGCAGTTGGTATACTCTCCCTTCCAACTGCTTTTTCATATGGAGGTGTATTGTGGAGAAGCTGATTGCACTTGAAAATATTACAAAAACCTATTATGATAAAACAATTCTAGATAATATAAGTATGGATATATTTAAAAATGAACTTTTAGCTATTACAGGACCTAATGGAACAGGCAAGAGTACTTTACTTAAAATAATAAGCGGGCTTACTAGTATATCAAGTGGAAAAAGAATTGTTCATAATGAAGGCGAAAAAATCAAGATAGGCTATGTACCAGATAGATTTCCTAAATTAAATTTTACTCCAAGTGAATATTTGTTCTATATGGGAAAGCTTCAGGGATTATCCAAGGAATTCATCAAAGTTCGTTGTAATGAGTTATTTGCTATGTTTAATATGGACAGAATGAAGGATACCAGAATAAAGTATTTGTCTAAGGGCACAATTCAAAAAGTTTCTGTTATGCAGGCGGTTATGGTAGAACCAGATATATTGTTATTAGATGAACCAATTTCAGGACAGGATTCGGAATCTGAGAGTAATTTTATAAACATGCTAGAGGAGTTTAGAAAAACCAAGCTTTCCATTGTTTTAGCATGCCATGAAATGTATTTAGTGGAAAAGCTGGCTGATAGAGTTATAAATATCAGAGATGGTAAAATTCACAGTGATTATTATAAGAACAGGGACAAACAATACATGAAGATTTGTTTTAGTCTAAATGACTCTACAGAAATTGAGATTGAAGATTTAATATTAGAATGTAAGGAAAAAGATTATAGATATATAATAATAGAAAAAAAGTTTAGTGATAGAAGTATATTAAAATTGCTTCAAACAGGTGCAACCATTGTTTCAGTAAATTCGTATTGGGGTGAAGAACTTGGCTAGGACTTTTAAAATTTTAATGCCATATCTTTTTAAGCAGTATTTAAGATCCAATAGATATGTGGCACCATTTCTTTTTTATTTAGTTTTTATTGCATTTACATATAGCCAGAAACCTCTTTATGTTATGACGGCTTATATGTTTTCATGCATTTTTACATATTGCTTTTCTGCATGGCTTATGTACAGTTTAGCGAGCAGTGAGGAATTAGTTCAGCAGCAGCTTATTATTTTACACGTTGAAAAAGAGAATTATTATTATATAGGTAAAATAGTATTTATTTTGATGCTCGTAATATTATTTAGTACATTAGCAGTATTTTATCCTATAGCAGGAGGCTTTTTTATAAGAAAAGTTTATGCTTTGGATGTATTTGGAGCGTTGTTAAGTCATTGGGTTATAGGTCTACTTGGAATTTCAACTGCTATTTTATTTGACCAAAGATTAATAAATAGTGGTAAGCTGAGATTATTGTATTTAGTAGGTGTTCTCATAGTGTCCATTATACAAGTTCCCCTTTCAATGCATTACTCATTTGTAAAATGGCTTACCATTGTGTTTCCACCTGCATACTTAATAATAAGCAGATTTGGTTTAATTGATGTTATGAGTTTTTCAAGCTTTTATAAATTGATGGCAGACCTTATCATTGCAATAGCATATTCTATGATTTTGATATTTTTATCTTTAAAGTTTATGAGGAATAAAAAGTTCTAAATTTATTAATAATTTGTATTTTTTATTGTAACAATAATAAGGTATTATATAAACATAGAAAGTTATTAAAGATCCCTCATGATTGCAAGTTTATATGAAAACAGTTGGTTAGTCCCCCTATCCAACTGTTTTTATTTTGTAAATTATTTGCTTAATTAAATAACTTGACTTCTAGCTTATTTAAAATTAATATTATATATGAAAATATTTACATTTTTTATATGGAAAGGAATAATTATGGGTAAATTAGAAAATCACAGGAAATCAAATAAGATTAAAGAGATAATTATATTTATTTTGTTTGAAATTATATTTACTGGTGTAACCGCTCTTCCATTTGCGCTTTATGGACCTTTTAAAAATGTAAGAAATACTATAATTAGCACTATCATGGGGACAGGAGCACACCAATACATAGCAAAATGGTTTTTTAACGATGCACAAATAGCAGCCATAATAAAGGAAGAAAATAGAGCTGAAAATGCAATTGACAATAATAAAAAGGGTGAACCGGTAAAGGTGCAATATAATGATGATGGAATTGCAGAATATAGGCCGGATACTGATAAGTTTAATGCCATCGTCCTTGTAATTAAAAACCCAAAGAGAGTTAAGATAGGGTATTCCAGTCACATAGGGTATGTAGGAGATACTACGCACGATATAGCTAAAAGGTATAATGCATTGGCGGCCATTAATGGAGGGTATTATGAGGATACTTCTGGAAATGGAACGGGAGCAATACCATCGGGATTTGTTATTTCTGATGGGAAGATAGTTTATCCTAAGGATTCAAGTAAATTGGATGACAAAATGGACAGTGTAATGAGTATAGATGAAGATGGAAATCTTTCTGTTGGCGGAAGCTATTCTGCAAATGAGCTTATTAAGAATAATGTGAAGGAAGCCTTTGTGACAGAGCCTTATGTAATAAAGGATGGCGAGAATAAAATACAAGAAAATGAGGTTCTTGGGCTTCATCCCAGAACTGTTATAGGTCAGGCAGAAGATAAAAGCATTATATTTTTAACTATCGATGGTAGGCAAGGACTAACTAAGGTTGGAGCCAGTCTTAAGGATGTACAAAATTTAATGAGAGATTTTAAAGCAGTTAATGCCGTGTGCTTAGATGGAGGAGGCTCTACCACAATGTATTATAAGGGCGAAGTTATAAATAATCCATCCAGTGCCACGGGAGAAAGAGCTGTACCAGATATATTATATGTGGAACAGTAAGTAAGGAGAAGATACTATGAAAAGAATAACAAAGATAATCATTTGGATACTTATTTCTTTGACACTTCAATCTGCTGTGCTGCTCTATTTTAATAACTTTAGAGTCAATAAAAAAGTGACCTATAAAAAAATCGACATACCAGCTCGAAAGAAGAGTGATATGAAGGTTAGTATACCTAGTGGAGCTTATAATATTAAGGTATCTTCTACTGGAAAATTTGTATCTTATTATTTGAAAAACTCCATTCACGTTATAGAAATGGATACTGGTAAGGATAATAGCATTAATCTAGAAGTACCAGTAGCTGATACAAGTATAAGCTGGAGAGCCAGCGATGATAAGCTTATGGTAATAGAAAGAAAATACTCTAGTATAAAAGTTTACACTTATTCACCAAAAGAAAATAACATGAAAAGAAATTTAAATATGAAAAATGAAGCAGAGGCTTATCCTGTTGGATCAAGTTATAGAATTACAGGAATCGAACAAAATAATAAGAATACATTAATATATTTAAAAGTAACCCAAAATGGTTCTGGAAATTATAGTTTACTAAAAAAACTAGATATATCAACTGGAATAAAAGAGCTTCAATTACCAATACATAACATAGGAAATTATTATATTTTTAAATCCGAAAACACAATTGTATTTGAGGATGAAGTTGATAAAAAAGTTTACATGAGGTCTAATAATGGATATAATCAAAAGCTTCAAGTACCACAAGTAACTAATTCTAAGCTGCTTGGTGTGGATGATAACGGAATGGTTTATATAGGAAAGTTGGTTAACAATAAGGTTAGTCAAGTTTATACCTGTAATATTTCTACAGGAAATGCAGAAGGGACTGGAGGAAGCAATTCTGAAAAGAAGGCCCATATGCTAAATACATTTAAGGGAAACTGGAGTACAATATCTCTAAAAGAATCAATACAGCCAAAGAATATATATGTTTCTGATACTGGTGGCTTGTATACTATTGATAGTCAAAAAGGTGTAGTATCAAATGTAAAAACAGCTAAGAAGTATTCTTTTAAAGGAACTTATGTTTGTATGTTTGGAGATAATTCTGATGGTGGAATAATAAGTTTAAGTGATGGAAAGATTATTGAAACTATGATTTAGAAGTTTATTGGAATTTCAGTTTTATCATTGACACTAATCATAAGAAGTAATACAATATAACTTAAATACGAAGAAGAGAAGAGTAGTTTTAATAAGGTTTTAAGCGAATCGGGTTTGGTGCGAGCCGATAAAAGTTATTAAGATGAAGGACATCTTGGAGTAGATTATTTGAAATTCAAGTAGAATAATCCGGTTTCTACCGTTAACAGTTTAAAGAGAATCAGCTTATTTGATTAAGTAAGGATGGTACCGTGGGAATATGCTCTCACTCCTAATTTGGAGTGGGAGCTTTTTTGACGGAAAGGCATAAAAGCAGTGGCAAGTGACAAGTTAAGGATAGTTTTTCTCAGTTCCACTTCGAAAAACTTTTGAACTTAATTTTATTTCATTTTCCCGATGGAAGAAAACCATCCTAAACTTGTCGCTTATCACCTGTCGCTTGTCACTGAATCAAGTAGGTTGGTTAATCAGGGTGGTACCGCGAATAATTCGTCCCTTTTGGGGGCGTTTTTTTTATACAAAATTTTAATTAGGAGGAATAAATTATGGAAAGATGTTTAGTAAGTGAGGTTGAAAGTAATTTAGATAAAACAGTAAAGCTTCAAGGATGGGTTCATAGAATAAGAAAACTTGGGAAAATTGCATTTATACTTTTAAGGGACAGAACTGGAATTATTCAGTGTGTAATAAATACAAAAGAGGTTGATATTAAGGATTTAAGGTTGGAAAGTGTAATTGAGGTTAATGGAGTTGTCAAAAAGAATAAAGATACTTTTGAAGTTCAAGTAGATAGTTTGAAGGTTTTATCTCTGGTAAAGGAAGAACTGCCAATAGAGATAAACACCGAAGACATTGAGGCAAATATTGATACTGTTTTAGATCATAGAGTTTTAAGCATGAGAAATGAAAAAGTAAATGCGGTTTTTAAAATTGAAGCAGAAATTGCGCATGGTTTTTCAGAGTACTTACAGACTCAAGGGTTTACAGAAATATTTACACCAAAAATAACTGCAGAAGGCGCAGAGGGAGGAACAGAGCTTTTTGAATTAAAGTATTTTGATAGAAAGGCATACCTTGCACAAAGTCCACAGTTTTATAAGCAAATGATGGTGGCAGCTGGATATGAAAGAGTATTTGAAATAGGTCATGTTTATAGAGCTGAAAGTCATGATACTAAAAGGCACTTAAATGAATATGTAAGTATGGACCTTGAAATGGGCTTTATTAATGATGAGAGAGATTTAATAAAGCTTGAATGCGAACTTTTAAAGTATATATTTAAGAATATAAAAGAAAAGTGCCCAAAAGAGCTTAAACTTCTTGAGGTTGAAATCCCAGAATTACAAGGAGAACTTCCAGTTATGACGCTTCAGAAAGCAATAAAAATATTAAGGGAAAAATATAATAAAACAGACTTAACTACAGATATAGATCATGAAGGTGAAGAGCTTATAGGAAGGTTTATAAAAGAAGAATATAATTCTGACTTTGTATTTTTAACAAAGTATACTAAGGAAAAGAGACCGATGTATACAATGCCCTGCGAAGAAAATTTAACACACAGCTTTGATCTGATTTTTAGAGGAATGGAAATAACAACTGGCGGTCAAAGAATACACGATTATGAGATGCTTAAAAATAGCATGATAGAAAAAGGCTTAAACCCAGAGGATTTTAAAAACTATTTAGATACCTTTAAATTTGGAATGCCACCTCATGGTGGTCTTGCAATAGGACTTGAAAGACTTACAATGAACCTTCTAAAACTAGATAATATAAGGGAAGCAGAGGCTTTTGTAAGAGATAAGAAGAGAATATTACCATAACAATTATGCTCCTTATCTATAAATTAATACATTGTACTTATAATTGTAATAAGATTGTCACAATTATAAGTTATTATATAATCATGGCAAGTGAAAAAATTATCCCCCATAGAAGTATAATAAATAGAAGCAGCTGGACGGTTTCCCCCTCCCAGCTGCTTTTCGTATTATTATAAAATGCAAATTGACAGCTATTTTAAGCTAGTGTATTATTTAAGGAAATAATGTGTTTGGGAGGAAAGTTAATGAATGAAGATAATATCAGCATGACATGTGCTGCATTAAGCTTTTTTGCACTTGTTGGTGCTTTTATATTTGGCGGAATTGCAGGAAATACTAAAAATCCTTATTATTTGTTGGGGGTAGCAGTTGCACTTATATTAATTGTCATAATTGCATATGTGAAAGTTAAGTTGATAAATATAGTTAATTATAAAAATTTTAAAGAACATTGGGGAAATTTTGAAAGGAGAAAAAGAAATTTTAAAGCAACTCAAAAGTTTTTTGAACTTACAAGAAAAGAAGATAGTAACTTCAGCATCGATGATCAAACTTGGGCTGATTTAAATATGGATGAATTATTTCAACTTATAGATAGAACAGTAACTTCTCCTGGAGAGGAAATGCTTTATAAAATTTTAAGGGAGCCTGAACTTAAAGAAAAAAAGTTGTTAGAAAGAAATAAAGTTATAAAGTTATTTAAGGACAATGATGAAATAAGAAATAAAATTGGAATGGAACTTGTTAGATTAGGAAGAATGAAAGATAATGGAGTTTACTCTATAATAACAAAAGACTTTAATGTAAATTATAAATACAAATATTTATTTAATTTTTTAGCTGCTGTCTTTCTATTCTCTGTTATTACAATACCTATTTTTAAGTTGAAGTTTGTAATAATAGCAGCTGGATTATTTGTCATAAATAGTTTGCAGCATGGTAAATTTAAAAGGGATGTTGAATCATATATAAATTCACTTGGATACCTTAATGGAATAATACATATAGCTAAAAACATATCTAAATTTGAAAATGATGAGATAAAACATTACACTGAAATTTTAAAAAGAACTTCTAAAAATGCTTCGGTAATAGTTAAGCAAACTGCTGGGCTTCAAGTGTCAGATGGTACCAGGGATCCTATCATTGAACTTTTATATTCTGTATTCTTAATTGAGGAAAGAAAGTTTTTTTCTTCAATTAGTGATATAAAGAAATATAGAGATGATTTAAAGGAGCTTTATAGAAATTTAGGAGAATTAGATGCCTTAATGGCTGTAGCTTCATTTAGGGAATGGATAGGAGAAGAATATACTGAACCTGAGTTCGTAAACAGTGAAAATACAATAGAAACTGAAGAAGTTTATCATCCTTTAGTAAAAGATGCAGTAGCAAATTCAATATGCTTAGAAAATAAAGGAATAATACTTACAGGAACTAATATGTCCGGAAAATCTACTTTCCTTAGAACGATTGGAGTAAATGCTCTTTTAGCTCAAACTATATATACTTGTACGGCAAAATTCTATAAAACAAGCTTTTTTAAGATAATGACCTCCATAAGTCCAGAGGACAACATATCGTCAGGAAAGAGTTATTATTTTAGAGAGGCAGAGGCACTTAAAAGGATAATAAACGAATGTGGGGACGAACCAGTTTTATGTATTGTAGATGAAATATTTAGAGGAACTAATCCTGTTGAAAGAGTTAATGCAGCAGCCGAAATATTAAATTATATAAGCAGGCATAATACTCTTACTTTAGTTGCAACTCATGACCTTGAACTTACAGAAATTCTTAAGGATAAATATTCATGCTATTATTTTACAGAAGATATAAATGAGGAAGGACTTAATTTTGATTATAAAATAAAAGATGGCGTATGCAAAAACAGAAATGCAATAAAACTTTTAAAATATCTTGAATATCCTGAGGAGATAATAGAGAAAACTAATGAGAGACTTTTAAAAATATAGCTTAGGTAGAGAAAAAATTACTTATTAAAATATATGTACTGAAAGGTGGAAATTATGGATAAAAATAAAGTTTTTCAAGAAGTAGATTATCACCTTATGAAGGATGTAAAGCCATCTGAATATTTAACAAAATTACTTAATGAAGATAAGCTTGATGAGTATCCATTTAACATGCTAAGAGATCTTGAAAAGACGGAGCAGGAACCTAAGCATCATCCTGAGGGTAATGTGTGGAATCACACCATGCTTGTAGTTGATAATGCAGCAAAGAGTAAGGATAAAAGCTCTGACGGAAGGGCTTTTATGTGGGGAGCACTTCTTCATGATATAGGTAAAGCGAGAACAACAAAGGTTCGAAAGGGTAAAATAACAGCTTATGACCACGATAAAGTTGGGGAGGAGCTTGCTTATGAGTTTTTTAAATCTTTTAACGAGCCAGAGGCTTTTGTAAATAAGGTGGCTAAGCTTGTAAGATGGCATATGCAGACATTTTTTGTTGCAAAGAGCATGTCATTTGCAGAGCCTGAAAAAATGAAAAGTGAAACATCTATTTCTGAGATAGCACTTCTATCGCTATGTGACAGGCTTGGAAGAAAACCAATGTCAAAAGACAAGGAGAAAGAAGAAAGAGAAAGCATTGATATATTTCTTAGAAAGATGGAAAAGATTTAGATTTATTCAAAAATTGTATTTTTAAGTTTTAGCTGATTTTCCATGTGACGAGGTGTTTAAATGAGAATAATAATAAAATTTATATTAACAAATATAAAAGAGAAAAAGTTAAGAGCTTTCTTAATTGTATTTTCAATAATGGCATCTACAGCTTTGTTTTTTGCTTCCAGTGGAACTGCTTCAACAATTAAAAAAACATTTACACAGGTAACTAAACAGTACCTTGGTGACGCAGATATACAAATATATGCAAATGGAAAATCGCCATCGCCTTTTATAAGTGTAGCTAAAACAAATAAATTTAAAAATAAAATTGATTATGCCATTGGTGAAATTGATGCCAGTGGTACATATACAAAAGAAAATAAAGATAGAGATATAACACTTAGAGGTTTCAATTATGAGGATATAAATATAATGAATCCTCTTAATTTTTATAAAGCTTCTGCTATAAAACCCTTTAATGGAAATAAGATAATAATAAGCAAAAAGTCTGCTGACAAATATTCGCTTAATGTAGGAAACAAAATAAAAATAAAAATTGGAGACACTGCTGCAAACTTCAATATAGTAGGGATAGCTCAAAATACAGGCTTTTTTGCGATAGAAAGCGATAAAAATATGCTTGGAATAGTTCCATTAAGTG
Source organism: Clostridium neuense (assembly GCF_045310695.1). Lineage (NCBI taxonomy): Bacteria > Bacillati > Bacillota > Clostridia > Eubacteriales > Clostridiaceae > Clostridium > Clostridium neuense. The sequence continues at coordinate 2,098 of NZ_JBJIAA010000020.1, read as the reverse complement.
TGGCTCAACAAATAAATAATGCTGGAAATGAGGTATGGAGTGTATACGTAAAAGCAAAAAATAAAAAGGACACAGATAGCTTAATAAAAGGATTATCTACAGTTTACAAAAATTATACCGTGGAAAAAGCTATAGATGATAAAGCTATTGAGGAGCAGACTGGACAAGTCGTAATGGCTTTTAGAGCTATGATGATGGTAGTTCTTATTATGAGTATGTTTATAATATATACCGTATTTAAGGTTGTTATTACAGAAAGGCTTCCTGTAATAGGTACGTTTAGAAGTATAGGGGCAACAAGAATGACAACAAGTGTTGTTCTCATAGGAGAAAGTATTTGCTATGGAATACTAGGTGGAATAGTAGGCGATGCGGCAGGTATAGGAATTCTTAAGCTTTTAGCTAGGATTATGAGTAAACAGCTGTCAGATGATTTTACCATAAATATCTCAATCGAATATGATTTAAAGCAGCTTGCCATAGCATTCTTATTTGCTATTGCTGTATCTTTTATAAGTTCTATTGTTCCTATAGTAAAGGCAGCCAAACTATCTGTAAAAGATGTTGTTTTAAATACTATAGACACAGTGACAAAGGAAAACTTGTGGAAGTTTATACTTGGAATAGCAATTATAATTCTTTCTATTATAGCTCCAAGAGTTGTAGCTGAAAATTCTATGGGCAAATCATTAGACATGATATTTGATATCATAAGTATGATTGCGGCAGTTATTGGAATCATTGTGATTGTTCCATATATAACAGAAACTTTTGTGAAAGTATTTGAACTAATTTATAGTATTGTTTTTGGAAATGAAGGTCTATTAGCAGCTAAAAATTTAAGAAAAAACAAGAATCTTATGAATAATATTTCTCTTTTAACTATTGGAATCTCAACTTTATTTATGCTAAATGTTGTGAGTTACAGTATGGGAAAGGAGATAGTTAAAGCTTACGGCATATTTAAATATAATGTTTGGGTAGACAATGATGATGGAAAATCTATTGATAGGAGTGTTGTAAATAGAGTCAAAAGCACATATGGAGTAAATGATGCTGAGCCAGTATATTTTTCTTGGGATGTAGAGGTTCAAAATAGCAATGATAAAATTTCTGGAATATACTTTTTAAGCAATTATGATATTGAAAATTATCTGGACATAAGGTTGTTTCAGAATAAAAATGTTGTTATGAAAAACTTTGAAGAAGGAAGAAATATAATCATGACAACTACAGATTTAAAAAAGATAAATAAGAAGGTTGGGGATTATATAGGTATCAAAACGGCTAGAGGTAATAGAGAATATAAAATAGTTGGATCTTTTAATACTCTTATGAACAGCGGCAGTAGTGCTATTATTCCTAAAAAATATGCTAAAGGTGACTTTGATTTGTTTCAGCCAAGCTTTATATATATAAAAACTTATGCAGATGCAGCTTCTGTAAAAGATGATCTTGCTAAAAAGTTTAAAGATAAAGCTCTTACTATGAAAACTATAACAGAAAGAGAAAAAGAAAATACAGATTATATAAATAAGACACTTTTTCTTATAAAGGCATTTCCAGTATTGGCACTTATAATAGGCACAGTTGGTGTTTTAAATAATTTTGTTATAAGTTTTATTGAGAGAAAAAGAGCACTTGCAATTTATGCTTCTGTTGGTATGAGCAAGTTTCAAACTAGAAAAATGCTTTTTATAGAGTCTGTATCTATTGGCATTATTGGCAGCCTATGCGGTATTGTAGGTGGAGTTTTAATGACAGAGGTAATGCCACATATACTTATGCTAGCAGATTTCCCAATGGATATGCATTATTCAACAAGCGTTTTTGTGATGAGCCTTGTGCTTGGAATTTTAATAACTGTTTTTGCATCCTTTGTGCCAGCACTAAAGTCTTCTAAAATGAATATAATAGAAGCAATTAAGTACGAGTAGTGTGAAGTAACAATGCTTCGTCGCGTTAAAAAAATCCTATAAATCTAAGGCTAAAAAATCGTAAAATACTAAGATATTTCAATAACTCGCTGAGAGGATGCTCAGACAATTGAAATATCTAAGTATTTTACAATTTTTGAACCAAGATTTATTAGGACTTT
>NZ_JBJIAA010000019.1:0-108928 GCF_045310695.1 Clostridium neuense | reverse complement strand
TGAATCTGCGGTTTTACCTAGATTAGTACTGCTGTACTTATAAAACTCTTCATTATTTATGTCACATATTTTTATATCTTTATTTTTTATTTTATCTTTAAATTTATCTTGAGTTAATACTATTGTCGCTTTACTATTTTCAAGGGTATATTCTATTCTGTCCTCTGGATAATCTGGATCTATTGGCATATATGCTCCTCCTGCCTTTAAAATACCCATTATTCCTACTATCATGTTGACAGATCTCTCTACAAGCATTCCTACGATGACATCTTTACCTACTCCCTTTTCTCTTAAAGCCCTTGCTAAAGAGTTCGCCCTTTCATTTAGCTCTTTATAGCTCATCTTTTTATCTTCATATACAACTGCAATATCATCCGGTGCCTTTTCTGCATGCTTCTCAAATAATTCATTTATCGTTTTATTCCTTGGGTAATCTGCCTTTGTATCATTAAATTCTACTAATAATCTGTGCTTTTCTCTGTCTGTAACTACATCTATATCATTAATATTTTTGTCACTATCTTTTATAATATTTTCAACTAAATGTTTTATATTAGTAACAACATTTTCTATTGGCATGAATTTTTCAAATGCATCAATGGCATAATCAAAATTAATTTCAACATCCTTATCCTCATCAAATTCTCGAATAAACACAGCTAAAGCATTTCTTTCATGCCTATGACTTAATGTTTTTATATCTGTTTTTGTTCCATTAAAAGCTGCTGCATAATTATGATTTTCATAAGATAAGGTTATATCAAACAATTTCTGATCTCTATCTTTAGAAATACTTGTGTAAATTTCTCCAAAGGAGAGCTTTTGGTGTCTATAGCATGCCTTTAACTCCATCTTTATTTCATTCATTAATTCTAAAAAACTCTTTTTCTTTGATACTTCTATCTTTAAAGGTATAACATTGGCAAAATGACCTACTATTTGCTTATGACTAGCTTTTGTTCTATTTAATATAGGAACTCCAATTACTACCTCTTTTGAATTAGAAACTCTTGAAAAATATGTACCTAATACACCAAGGAAAAAATGAAATACAGAACATTTTTCCTTGGTGCAGTATTCCATTATTTGATTATATGTATTTCTCTTTATTGTTACACTTTCTCTATTACTAAATACCAGTTTATTACTTTTAATATTTCTAACAAATATATTTTGAGGAATACATTTAAATTTATCTTTCCAAAATTCTCTATCCTTCAAATACTTATCCGATTCTCTATATGATTTATTATCTCTTATAAATTCCAAGTAAGAATGTTTTTCTATCTCATTTTGAGAATTATCTATTTCATTGTAATTACTAACTAATTCTCTAACTATAATTGAATGTCCCCATCCATCTGATATTATGTGGTGTATCCTAGAAAAATAAAAATATCTATTTTCATTTACTTTAATAAGTACAATTTCAAATAGATTATCATTACTATTGAAATCAAATGGTTTTAAAAATTCTTCTTGCATCCATTGTAATGAAAACTTTTCAGAATACTCTTTTGATGAAAAATCATAAAATGGAACCTTATATTCTATTTTTTTCAATACTTTCTGAAATGGCTTACCATCATGTTCCTCTATTCTAATTCTTAAACTATCATTATCTCCAATGAGTTTTTGTACAGCCTTTTGGAAACTTAAATAATTAATGTTACCCTTAATATCAACATAACCACCAATATTGTATATTGGCTTATTTTTATATAAACATTGTTCGGTCCATACATCCTTTTGATATGATGTTAAAGGATACTTTTCCACTTCTTGATTGTATAATTGCTCTTTTAACATTTTTTGTATACCCCCATTGTCTAATTTACACGATAATAACTTGATTATGGCAAAATAGCTCCTAAACGTTTTCATTTTCTCCTAATTTTAACCTGTTATGCTATTTTTTAATTAGTTGTTACATGTTTACTATTATAGTACATAATGTCCATATAGTAAAGTTAATTGATTTTATTGAAATTATTTGAAATAAAATAGTGTAAATATTTTTACTTATACTTATTCAAAATTAATCATATTAAAAATAATCAACAAAATCATATAAAAAATAGTATGGTAAAAAAGCACAGTGAGTATCCCGAATTCATTTTGAGTTTCAGCTGTACATGATAATGATAAGTTCATACCATCAATCTCAAACAAATCGTATCCATTCCAAAGAATTGGAGTTTTGCTAAAATCCAAAATATCATTAGAGAGAAGAAAAAGCTCTTTAAAAGCTTCAAAGCTATGCTTTTCATAATACCAATCAAAAATTAAAGGACTACTTTTTCTACTCTGAAAAATTTTATTTTGCAATTCTCTTGATAAATCATTAAGTAAATTTAAATCATTAGGGTTTAAAATAAGTTTTTCCCAATAATCATCAGAAATAGTTTTAATTTTTTCAGTACATTAGATAGATTTTGGACACTTTATTTCATCCTCTTATCGTTACTTTTGTTGGCTATAAACATTTTTTTATTGATTATATTCAATAAAATGTTTACTATATATAACATTATATGTTATAGTTCTTCCAAGGAAGTGATTTTATGGTTAAAAGAAAAAAGATATTCAACACTAAAATCAAAGTACTAAGAGCTGAAAGAGATTTAACTCAGGAGGATTTAGCCATAGACCTTGGAGTAAATAGAAGTACCATACTTGAAATTGAAAGAGGAACTTTTAATCCTTCGTTAAAGCTTTCTTTTAAGATTGCAAAATACTTTGGAAAGACTATTGATGATATTTTTGAAATGATAGAGGAGGAGGAACAATAATGTTAGATAAGTTAATGCTTGAAATTAATGCTTTAATATCTGCTATATTTTGTGGTTCATTTTTTATAATAGCTTTAATTGACAAGGATGAAATGGAAGAGAACAATTTTAATGCTGCACTTAAGGAAGCTTCTGTAATAACAATTATATCTATATTAATCTATTGCTATTATATGCTTACAACAGGAACCAAAAGCATATCAATAAGCTTATTATTTTTAGCTGTTGACGAGCTAAGTGGGTTAACACTTATATTTAATTTTTTAGAACAAAAAGGAATTCATTTTTCTATAAAACTAAAAAACAGAAAACTTGGTAATATAATAATGTATATTTCTACGGCTTTTTCTTCAATACTTATTGTATTAACTTTTTTAAACTTAAAAATGCTTCAAAATAAATCTGGATTTATAGGATATGATATGCTTTTAATTTGTTTGAATTTTATTTTAATATCTATAATAATACCTTTGATGCCAAACGAAAAAAAGAGCATTGATAGAGAAGAAGTTAAAGAAAATAATAAAAAGATGGATAAAGTTTTTAAAATATTTATGCGTATGTTTTGTGTTTTCTGGGGGCTGTTTATAATTTATGTCATATATAGACTAGCAACTAGGTGAATGAGTATTATCTCAGAACATTAAATATAGGCCATAAATCTAAGAGTCTAAATCGTAAAATTCTAAGAGATTTCAATAACTCACTATCGTTCAAACAGATAGAAATCTCTAAGCCTTTTACGATTTAAACTCCAAGATTTATTGGCTTCTATTTAAATTGTTCTTTCAATAATACTCGTTCACCTTACCCGTAAAACAAGGTAAATTTTTCTTCGCTTCTCTACGAAAAATTAATCATATATTATCATATTACCATCAAACTAAAATAAGATTTTCTGTAGTGATCATCATTTATTGTGCATTGTGAATTGTGAATTGTGCACTAAAAAAGTGGTAAGTAAAAATTAAATACTTTTACTTACCACATGTTTTGACACTTTCTCTTCTTCAAATTTCTCTTTAAAGGCTTTCCTTATGAAGTAAAGCGATGTTAATATGACTATTACATCACCTGTTGGATAAGCAATAAAGGCACCTTTCATTCCAAAAATCTTTATAAACAAGGTAGCTAAAGGTATAAATATTACTATTTCCCTGTATATTGATAGAAGAAAACTCTTTCTTGCCTCGCCTATAGCCTGATAATAATATATTGTTACATAATACACTCCTAATAGTGGAACAAGAAGTACACAGGTTCTAAAGGAACTTACTGTTTGATCTAATAAAGCCTTATCCTTTAAGAAGAATCCTATTATTGGATAAGAAAATTTCATAAATACAATCCAAAATACAGTTGAAATCGAAACGATGTATTTAATTGAGCATTTTAAAATATTCTTTACCCTTTTATAATTTCCTGCTCCAAAGTTATAGCTTATTATAGGCTGCATCCCTGAGCTTATACCAATTACTGCAATAAACATAATCATTAAGACTTTTGTGACTATTCCGACAATAATTATTGCAGAATCTCCGCCAATTGGATGTAGAATGTTATTAAGTACTGCTCCAACAAAAGCATCTACCATCTCTATTATGAAAGTTGAAAATCCAACGGTTATGATTTCCCATATTATGCTTTTATTTACACATTTAAAGGTTAACTGTTTTGAAAATTTAATCTTAAACTGATTATTCGTTTTGACAAACATAAATAATGCAAATGCAAATGAAATTACTTGTGCTGTAATATTAGCAACTGCACTTCCTGTAAGTCCCATACCACAAACTACAACAAGAATGTAGCTAAATATTATATCAAGTGATATACCTATAATATTTGTATAAAGTATTATTCTTGCCTTACCGAAAGATATCATTATATAACATGCCACAATTGCAAGTGCCTGAAAAACTCCACCTATCAGAAGTATTGATACATATTTATCTGCTAAAACATAAATTTTATCGCTTGCACCAATAGCGTAAATAACAGGTTTTCTGAAAAAATATATTAAAATCGAAACCGTTATTAAAGAAATCAAAGTTAAAATAAGAGAATTCACTATTACGCTTTTTAATTCTTTTATATTTCTTTCTCCCAAAGCTCTTGCTGCATATGCTAAGGTACCAGATGCTATCAAAAGCCCAATTGCTATCATAAGCTTTTGTATTGGATAAGCTATCGTAACAGCTCCTATAGCTTCAGTTCCTACATACCTTCCAGCAAAAACTGTATCAACAGTATTATAAAGTTCATAAACTAATGATGAGAGTATCGCAGGTATCGCAAATTTAAAAAGCAATTTACTTATATTTTCTGTAAGGAAACTTTTATCATTTGCTCCCATAAAAACCACCTCAATTCTTGTAGTTTAAAGTCCTTCTAAACTACAAGTTAATTATACTATTTATATAAGGTGGAATTCATCAACTAAAGTGCTCACATAAAAGTACCAATATGCTATGTTGATAAAATAGCTTTTTTTCGCTAAAAGCAACTAAAACCAAATTTTTTACTTATTTATACCTTCTACGGCCCTTATAATTATCAATACAGCTCCGTAACCTTGAATTTTGCTTTGAATATTAAATATTGTACTTTTCTTTATACTCTTAAAATGTATACTAGGAAAAGATGATTTATGAAGTATCTCCTTTTCTTCTTTACTAAGTCTTTTAGGTCTCCCCATATCCATCCAGTAATTATAAGAAGAACCGATTTTCTCATTTATATCATATGCTGTTACTCTTACTGCTGAAGGTATACCAACAATATTAATAGAAAACTTCTTTTCAGTAATATTTCTACTTCCTCTAAACTTTGAAAACTTGTCAAAGAGATTAAGGTTGTCTATATCTTCATGATAACTATAAAGTAAAATCTGGTATTCATTATCACTCTTAGTAACTATATATCCATTTTCTTTAGCAACTAAGATGTCGCCTAACTTATTCATTAAAAAGTAAGCATAATATGAGGGTTTTTTTATTCCCTTATCATTTATAAGCCCTGGATATCCAAAGAAAACCTCATTTGTAAGATTAACCTGCTTATCAAGAACATCAAATGCCCTTAACACATTTGTACTTGACTTCTTATTTACAATGCTGTTAATTACAGAAGGCAGCATATATGCAGTATCATATATATAATTTATATCATCATTATAAGAAAATTTCTCTTCATCAATTGCAAGTTCATATTCTTCTAAAAGCAGTTCTTTAGCTTGTTTTACTACTTCATCCTTCATTTTATCTACAAATTGGAATTTAAATTCACTGAAGTTTACAGTATCTAGTTCATTAAAATAACTCAAAAAGGACTTTAATGCTTTTATAAATTCATCCTGTAAAAACCCATCATCATCAAGTACTATTAATACTCCTATACCAAGTGTATCTAAAAATTCTAAAACATCTCTAGCTCTATTCCAGTTATAAAACTTTGAACCCGGAAAGATTCCCATATCCTGACTAAATACATTTAAAATTCTTGCATACTTGAAGCCAATTTCATCCTGAATCATCTCAAGTATATCCTTATTGTCCTCAATTAAAAGTTCAAAAGCATCTCCAACATTAATTACATCCTTAAAGTCTTTTTCAAATTCACCAATTTCCTTTGACATATTAAGTGTTACCTTACATATCTTTTCTTCATAATTGTATCTATCATAGTCCTCAAGGTAATAGGTTATATGCTCAATGCTATCTTTAAGCTCAAAATAAGTTATTTTCTTCTGCTTTTGAAATTCTTCCTCATTGACCTTAAACTTTTTTCTGTATTGGGTTGGTGAACATTTAAAGCGAATTTTAAAGTGCTTATTGAAATACCTTGTATGTGAAAAGCCAACTTCTTCTGATATTTCAGATATAGTTTTATCCGTATCTAATAAAAACTTTAGTGCTTCATCAACTCTGGTTAAGTTAAGAAGATCTGTAAAGCTGTAACCTGTTGTATCCTTTATTTCATGGGACAAATAATGTGTACTTAAGAATTCTTTTTCTGCTATATCCTGAAGTGTTATATTGTCATTATAATTGTTAAATATATACTTTGTGATTCTGTGATATCTCTCAAGCTGCTCTTCTTTTTCTCTTAAATCTTCTCTTTCACTTGTGAGATAGTGAAAATTATTTATGAGATGATATAAAATTTTTACTAAGATGTCTTCGATAGCTTCATCATAATTATCTTGCCTTTGAACAGCTTCACAGGTTACTCTTGCAAGAAATGTCCTAAGTTCATCATACTCTTCACCCTTTTGACCATTATCATCAGTTATATTAGTGTAAAAGAACATATTCTGAATATCATTATAATATTTTTCAAAAAAATTTGGGTCAATATGAAATACTAATATCATATTGTTCTTATCCCTACTCACAATACTGTGGGCCTCATCTATATTGACTATTTCTATATCATTTTCAATAAGCTCATACTTATCGGAATCTATAGTCACATAAAACTTTCCTTTAAGAACATATAGTATTTCTATGGAATTATGCCAATGCACAGGATACTCCATTATGTTGGCACAATAAACATTAACTGGCATATCCTTTTTATAGGTTATGTACTCTCTTCTCATAAAACACCCCCTAACAAAAATAAAACCACATTCACTTTACACAAACATGATTTTAATATATAATAAAAAAGCTTATAATTTACCATTTTGAACTACAATAATTCTATTATATTATAGCATATTATAGTTTTCAATGTCAACATACAATTTACCCATAAAATCACTTGTTTTTATCAAAAATTTTTAGGAGGTAGTATTAATGTCTAATTTTAATGAAGATTCTAATGAAGAAGCCTTATATCTTAAAAAAGCTCTTGATTTTATAACTGAAGAGTTAAATAAAGAAACACAAAATATCAATAGCTTTAAAAACAACCTTATTACTTCTAACAAAGAAATGTGGCAGCAAACCTCTCATTCCTCGGAGGATTTTGGCAAAGCAGCAGAAATGAATCAATACCTTTCAGAGATAAATAATAAATCACATATATTTGAAAAATCCAATAAAAAAATATCAGCATATAAAAAAATGCTTTCCTGCCCCTACTTTGGCCGAATTGACTTCTCAGAGGATGGTTTTGATGAAACTGAAAAAATTTATATTGGGATGCATAACTTACTTAATGAAACTACAGATGATATTTTAGTTTATGATTGGCGAAGTCCAGTTGCCAGTATGTTTTATGAAGGTGAACTTGGAATAAACCAATACAAATCGCCTATGGGTATGGTGAGTGGTACTATATCCTTAAAAAGACAATATAAAATAAAAGACTCTAAACTAATCTATTACTTTGACAGCAGTGTTCAAATAAAGGATTCTATACTCCAAGAAATATTATGTAAAAATTCATCAGATAAAATGAAAAACATAGTTCAAACAATACAAAAGGATCAAGATGCCATAATAAGAGACACAGAGAACGAGCTTTTAATAGTTCAAGGGTGTGCAGGAAGTGGAAAAACCTCTATAGCTCTTCATAGAATTGCCTTTTTGCTTTATACTGGAATGTCTTCTAATTTGTCTTCAAATAACTTTATAATAATTTCTCCAAATTCAATTTTTAGCAAATATATATCTGGAGTTCTACCTGAACTTGGAGAAGAAAATGTGAATCAAATAACCTATGGTGAATTATTCTCTAAATATTTATACGACAGCTTTAAAATTGAAAAAAGAAGTGAAGAACTAGAAAAGCTAATACTTTCTAAAAATTCTCTTAAACTAACTAATATAAATTTTAAAGGTTCTGAAATTTTTGTAGAAATACTTAACAGACTTATGGATTACCATTCAAAAAAGCTTATTCAATTTACAGATGTATATTACGACAACAAGGTTATTTACTCAAAGGATGAAATTAAAAATATGTTTCTAAATAATAAAATAGGTATAGCTCCGGCTAGAAGGCTTAAGCGAATTGAGAACATGATATTAAGTAAAATTCACCCTATAAGAAAAGAAAGACTAAAAAAAATTGAAAACATTGTTAAAAACAGCTATGGACACGAATTTGAAATAAAGTCCTTCAGCAGATTACTATCAATAAAAGAAACAAAAGCATTCCTTAAGGATATTTATAAATTTACTAAAATAGACTACCTAGAATTGTATAAACTCTTATTTTTTAATTCAAAGTTATTTAAGAAACTATCTAAAGGTCTGCCTCTTCCATCAAACATAGATGAAATAATAGAATATACTAAAGAAAATCTATCTAAAAAATTTTTTACCTATGAAGATTCCACACCCCTTATGTATTTAAATTTAAAGCTAAATGGCATAAATAATTTTTCCCAAATAGCTCACGTGGTAGTAGATGAAGCTCAGGACTACTATCCATTTCAATTTGAAATCTTTAAACTTTTATTTCCTAGCGCTCGCTATACTATTTTAGGAGACTTTAATCAAGCTATGGAAAATAAAAAGGATGAAACAATATATGAAGATATAGAAAAAATACTTCACAAAAACAGATCCATAAAACTATTCTTAAATAAAAGCTATAGATCTTCCATAGAGATAAATGTATTTGCACAAAACTTTCTAGGCAAAAAAAACACTTCCATAAACTTTTTTGAAAGACATGAGGATAATCCGGAGGTAATAGAAGTATCAAATGAGTCTTCAGCATATAACTCAATAGTCTCCGATATAGAAAAATTTCGTCAAGATGGCTTTAACTCCATTGCAATAATCTGCAAAACTAATAAAGAAGCTAAAAAAGCTTATAATTCTCTTAGAAGCTTATCAAAGGTACAATTAATAGACGATGATGACTTAGAAATTGGAAATGAAGCTTTAATAATTCCATCCTATATGGCAAAAGGTTTAGAATTTGATGCTGTTATAGTATTAAATTCTACTGCTTCAAATTATAATAATGATTTTAACAAAAGACTTATATATATAGCTTGTACAAGAGCACTCCATAGGCTTAAGGTTTATAATCTTAGAAGTGCAGAATTATAAATTTTAAGGTTATAGTGAAAAACCAGAATTTAGCGAGATGATGTTGATTTGGAATATTAAATAAAGCTAATAAATCATTTAAATAATGTACTATAAAGGTTCACGCCAAAATTCCGTAGGTACGGAGGAATTTTTCCCTTGCATTACCGTGAGTGTGAAGTAACAATGCTGAAGGAATGATTTAAAAAAATTCTAATAAATCTTGGTTCAAAAATTGTAAAATACTTAGATATTTCAATCTGTTTGAGCAAAGCGAGTTATTGAAATATCTTAGTATTTTATGATTTTTGAACTTTAGATTTATAGGATTTTTTTAATGTGACGAAGCATTGTTACTTCGCGCTAAATTCCAGTTTGTCACGATAAATTTAATACTACTAATTTTAAACTTTCAAGTTATCTATAGTATGAGTGTTGACAAGTCATTATCAATAACTTATCATAAAATGATAATGCACAAAAAGGAGAAGATATAGGCATGAGTATTGTCGAAGTATTTATGATAGGCATAAGTCTGTCAATGGATGCCTTTGCTGTCGCCATTTGTAAGGGTTTAAATATGAAAAAAATCAATTATATACATACTGTAATAATAGCATTGTTTTTCGGTGGTTTTCAGGCTATAATGCCTCTTATAGGCTGGCTGCTTGGAAAACAATTTCAAAAATACATTGTAAACATAGACCACTGGATTATATTTGCTTTACTCGCTATAATCGGAGGCAATATGATAAAAGAAGGTTTTAGTGAAGAAGGTGATTCTTGTCCTGTTTCACAAGAAAAATTAAATTTAAAAGAGCTTACTCTCATGGCAATTGCAACAAGTATCGATGCACTTGCTATAGGAATTACTTTTGCATTTTTAAAAGTCTCTATCCTGCCTTCTGTAATTTTAATTGGCTGCACTACATTTACTTTATCGCTTATAGCTGTTTTTATTGGAAACTACTTTGGTGCAAAATATAAAAATAAAGCTGAAATTGCTGGTGGTATTATACTAATATTAATAGGAACTAAAACCCTGCTGGAGCACTTAGGTTTTATCTAAAACCAGTGCATTTTTAAAGACTATATTTTAAATAAGTATAAAAATCAACACATATTTAAGACATAGCCCTTTCATTATATTATAATTCTTTAAAGAAACTTAACAATTTCAGCTCATTTGTTAGGCTAAAAATTAACTTGTTTTATGTTATAATAAAGTTTGTATATAAAATTATATAGATAAACCGCTTCAACTATTTAAATTTATTTGTATCAAAATGCCCGGAATATGGCATTTTGATACAAATAAATTTCAAGTTTCAAGGTGGTTTATCTTTAACTAATTTACTAATGTTGAATATATATGTTTTTTATATATTTGAAAGGAGCTACATACATAATGAAAAAAGTATTTTTTGTGATAGTCACAGTTATTTTATTATCTGGCGCCACATATTTAACTGATAAAAATTTTTTTAAAACCTACAGTGGCCCTTCTCCAGCACCAACACACAAAGTCACAAAAAAATCACCTGTAAAAGAAGCTGCACCTAAAACCGACACTCCTAAAAAACAATTACCTGACACCTTATCCTATATAGTACTTGTTAACAAAACTCACAAACTATCTTCAGATTATGTACCACCAGATCTTCGTACCCCAAAAGTAAGATTTGAATCCTATGCTGCCCCAAATGTTCGAAAAATGAGATCAAATGCTGCCGATGCAGTTGAGCAATTGTTTGCAGATGCAAAGGATGATAGAATAACTCTATTAGGTGTATCTTGCTACAGACCATATTCCTACCAAGAAGAAGTTTATTCTGCAAAGGTAGAGAAGGATGGTAAAAGTGAAGCTGATAAATATGTAGCAGAGCCTGGAAGCAGCGAACATCAAACTGGTCTTGCTATGGATTTACTTTCAACTGAATATACTTCCTTAGATGATGGATTTGCAAAAACAAAAGCCTACGAATGGTTAAAACAAAACTGTGCTAAATATGGTTTTATAATACGTTATCCAAAGGAAAAGGTATCTGTTACAAAATATGATTTTGAACCTTGGCACATACGATATGTTGGCACAACAGCTGCTCAAGATATAATGAGTAAAGGCATAACATTGGAAGAATACCTTGGAATAACAGACTAAGAATAGTAATATTGAAACTACATATAAATTAAACTGCCGCTGAAATAATTTTGACGGCAGTTATTTTTTGAGTAGAGTACAGAGCACAAAGTACTCTGTACTCTATCTTATGTCTCCTATATCTTTAATTGTAACCTTAGAATCAAAATGCATCTCGGCATTCTTATAGGCTTCCTTCCAGTCTACACTTTTCCAATATGAATTATATTTTGCCCTAACTATCTCCCCTATTCCTATAGGATCACTCCCAACCTTCTGTGTATACTTTAAGGTTTGATATGAACTAGCTTTTATTTCATTATTAATAATAGCTTCGAGTTTTTTCTTCATAATAGGATCATCCGTTTTATCCCATTTGTATTCATCAATTGTTGCATTAAAATTTACATATATATTAACTACTGGTTTATTATCTTTAATTTCAACTTTAATCTTCCTCTTTTTAACTTTAAGTGTTGCTGTTAAATTATGTTCTCCCTGTTTTTCACTTCCTGCCTGCTGAATATTATTGAAATGAGCCCTTAAATCTTGTATTTGCTTATTCTGCATAGCAATAAGCATCATAGTTTCACTTACTCCAATTCTTCCAACCATCTTATCTCCAGAAAACAATGCACTTCCTATTGCCTCAACACCATCTCTTCTTAACTTTAAAAGAGGAGCTACAGGATCCTTGCCCTTATTAAAGTAAGCTATATGAAAATCATATATCCTTGTATTTGGTATATACGAATGTTCAATAGCAGCTTTTATAAGCTGATTAATATATATTCCAGGTCTTGGTTTATTTTTAAAACCTAGTTCAGCTTTCATTAATTCCTTCGTACTTCCATCCACTACAACTACATAAGAAAGCAGTGGATTTTCAGTGCCTCTATTCATCACATTCATTATATTAGCTATTCCCTTTTCTGCTACCTCATCAGAAAAAAGAAGCTGTTGTATCCTACCACCAAGCAGTAATTTCGAGGACACCCTATTATTCGTATCAATTGCCTGCATCATAGAATTTGCTTCAACCATCAAAAGATCTGTGGCATCTTTTCTGTCAGCGCCAATAACAGGAATTATAGAAGTAATTAGTAAATCCCTTTTTACCCCCTTATCGAACCCAACTTCTAGTACAAAACCAACTCTTTCAAAAATTCTTCTGTCCCAACAACCAGTTAGTACAAATAGGCACATAATGCTTGCTATAATTTTAAACGACCTCTTCATATCTTAATTATTCCTCCCCTATGTGCCACCTTTATTTTTAAGGAGCTTATCTTTAATAATTGAAATACCAAAACATACAATAAAAAAAGCATCAATAATAAGCGAATAAATCGAAAACACACCTACAAACTTTTCAGTTTCAGAAAAAGTTTTTGGTATTCTGCTTAATAACACCGTTAATAAAACAAGTAAAGTGACCTTTAAATTCCTTTTCTTTGCTGAAAACATTTTCTCTAAGCCATAATATGTACAAAACATAAAATTTCTAGCCACGCATGCAACTAGCGGTATCCAAAGTATTATAAAAAATAAATCTATTCTCTCTATTACAGGTATATTAATTATTCCAGAAAGAAATATAAGCGAAGTTGGAAGCTCTTTTAACATATTTTCCCCAAAAACTCCTGTAACAAGTGCTACCGTACTAGTGAAAAAAACTGTTACTACTAATACTGCAAGCTCTGCATATTTTAAAGCATTTTCTTTATCTTTAACACAAGGATAAATATAAACAACAAGCTCAAACCCAATATAGGTATATACAGTAGTTTTTACAGCCTTTAGTATAGGTATCATTCCTGCTTCGCCAATCGGGAGCAAATTCATAATATCAATATCTCTTAGTGCTACTACATACATTAGAACGGTTACAGTTACTATGAAAAAAAATTCATGGGCAACCCTACATATTGGAGTTAACCCATAATATAATAAGTACAAAGATGGTATTATGGTAAAAAAGCCTGTTACTAGGGACGGCGTATCTTTAAGAATTTCAGAAGCTACAATATCTCCAATTCTTCTTACTATTACACAGCCTCCAAAAAATGTATACGCTATCAGAAGTAAATTAAACATCTGACCAAGCCATTTTCCATATAAAAGCTTATTTATTTGTATTATAGATTTATTTGAATGCTTTCTTAATAAAATTAGTTGTATCAGCACTAGCAAGCTGCATACCATACCTCCTATTAATGTTGGTATCCATCCATCGTGACCAACCTTTTCTGCCAACTGATTTGGCAGCGTAATGATTCCAGTTCCAATTTCAGAGGTAACTACAAAAACAAAAAACTGCTTTGAGGTTATATCATTTTTCACTTTAATCATTGTTTTTACCTCTCTTTTTATCACGAGGATGTGTTAAAGTTGGTCTCCTTTTTAAGAATTTAAAAGGTACTCTTATAATGGTATCCTTTAAATCTTTAGGTCTAAATGGAATAATAGGTTGAAAATATGGCTGCTCCAAAGACTCCAAAATAACTAAATTTGCAAGCAAAAGTACGGTAATAGTTGCGATTCCAATTACTCCAAAAATAGCAGTTGCTATCATCACTAAAAATCTTATAGTTCTAAGTGTCAAGCCCATATCATATACCGGCGTCATAAAAGAAGCTATAGCTGTAATTGCAACAACTATTATCAGTAATTCGCTTACAATTCCAGCTTGAACTGCTGCCTGACCTATAATTATACCTCCAACAACACCAATTGAAGCCCCTATGTATGTCGGCAACCTTATAGCCGCTTCCCTTAACATCTCAATGACGATTTCCATTATAAACGCCTCCATTACTGGCGGGAAAGGCACTCTAGCCCTTGACTCTGCCAAAGGAATAAGCAAATTAAGAGGTACCATATAATAGTGGAAAGTAGTTAGTGCTATATAAGCACTAGGAAGATATATTGCTATTATTGCACTTATTACCCTTAAAATTCCAAGTAAAGATCCAAAAACCCAATGAGTAGTATAATCATCTAAAGCTTTAAAAAATGAAAACAACGTTACAGGAACAATTAAAACTACTGGAGTACCTTCTGTAATCACTAGAAGTCTTCCTTCAAGCAGTGCTGCTACTGCCCTATCTGACCTTTCTGTAGCTTGATACTGTGGAAAAATTGAATTAGGAAAATCTACAATCATCTGCTCAATATATCCTGCACCTAAAATACCATCAAAATCTATAGAGCTTATTTTGTCATATAATTTCTTAATAAGCTGCGGATCTGCTATACCATCCATATACGCTATATTTACAGTTTGATTTGTAGTACTCCCAACAGATATAGGCTTAAATTTAAGATTGGTATTTTTTATTTTTCTCCTTAATATTGATATATTTACGTTTAATGCTTCAACAAATCCCTCATGAGGCCCTCGTACATTCTTTTCTATATCTGGTTCCCGAATGCCCCTCTTTTCAAACTTCCTTATATTTGCACAAACAGCACCACCCATACCGTTTAATAAAAATGCAGTGCTTCCCGCTAAAACATCACTTATTACTGCTTCCATATCCTCATAGTGCTGAATATTATCAGCTGGCAAACTATTAATTCTTTTTCTATTAATTACAGTTTCATAGTCCATATTGCAAATAGGCTTTATAAAATCTCTTTGAATAAGATCTGTATCTATAAGCCCCTCTATATATATAAAATATCCTTCCGTATTATCATTTAAGAATACTTGTTTTCTTATGATATCAGGACAATCTTTAAATCTTTCATCTATAATTTTCATGTTATCCTTAAGTACTTCTGATATGTTAACTGAATTAGTATTTTTCACCTGCACTTCACCATCACTTTGACTAAAGTATTCATTTTAGTATCTCCTTAAAATAAAAAATAATTCAATCGCATAAATTTGAAGTTTTGGTTCCTTTATACTAAATGAATAAATAATTTAATATTTCACATAATACTAGAAATAGTAATCTTAGTAGGTACAGAGGTGATATAGTTGTTTAAATTCATAAAGAATGTATTCAAAAGCCATAAAACCCATGAAGTTAAACAATCATCTCAAAGCGATGAAAAAAAAATTTCAGCCTCATTAAAAAAGAACAAAAACTATATAAGTCATGAATTTGAAAATTGTTCCGATGTAGAAATAAGAGAAATTAAGATAGCTAATGACCCAAAATATACTGCTATGATTGTGTATATAGATAATATGACTAATTCTAGTACTATTGAGAACTCAATTATACGAAAACTTACGCTTAGATATGAAAGAAATACCTACGAGCTTGGAAGTGTAGAATACTGCAAATATCTCCTTGGAATATCTGATAGTCTTATATATACCTCCATGGAAGCTACAATAAATTCTATATTAAATGGTAATATTGCTATATTTATAGACGGTTTAAGGGTTTCGCTAACAATAGATATAAAAAAACCTCCTGGTAGAGGTGTTGAAGAACCTACTTCTGAAAGTGTTATAAGGGGACCTAGGGAGGGTTTTACAGAATCCCTAGCCACTAACCTTGTTTTAATAAGAAAAAGACTTAAAAATGTTAATTTAAAAACAGAATCCTTTACACTTGGAAGAGAAACTAAAACAAATGTTACTATTGTTTATCTATCTAATATTGCAAAGAAAAAAAATGTAGATGAACTAAAAAAAAGACTAAAAAAAATAGATATAGATGCAGTAATAGTAAACAATTATATAAAGGAATATATAGAAGACGATCCTCTATTCAGTATTCCAACTATATATGCAACAGAAAGGCCTGATGTTGTTGTTTCAAAAATACTTTCAGGCAGAATTGCAGTAATAACTGACGGAACACCCTTAGCTTTAACTTTGCCTGCAATTTTTGAAGAATTTTTAATGAGCAATGAAGACTTTTATTTAAATTTTATTACAGCAACTGTTATAAGGTGGCTTAGGTATCTCTCCTTTTTAATATCCCTTGCTCTGCCAGGCTTCTATGTAGCAATAACAACCTTCCATCAGGAGCTAATACCAACCCCTTTATTGGTCAGCTTTGTAAAGGCACGTTCCAGTGTTCCATATCCTGCCTTATTAGAATGTTTTTTATTGCTCACTGTCTATGAAATACTGAGGGAAGCAGCTCTTAGGATGCCTAAATCAGTAAGTCAGGCAATAAGTATAGTTGGAGCATTGGTATTAGGTCAATCCGCAGTTGAAGCTGGTCTTGTTAGTACTCCAATGGTAATAGTTGTTGCAACAACAGCAATAGCAGCTTTTACTATACCTTCCACAGATATGTATGAGGCATTACTTGTTCCTAGATTTATACTTCTATTTCTTGGTGGCACCTTAGGATTACTTGGATTAATCTGTGGCATAATAGTTTTTATGATTAGGCTTATAGCGCTTCGTTCCTTTGGAGTTCCTTATATGGAACCACTAGCGCCAATTGTAAAAAGTCAGCTGCCTGACATAATTATGAGACGTCCAATGTGGAATAAGCTTAAACGTAATTGGTTTATAACTGGCAAAGCATCTACAAAGCGAAAAACAAGATCATACATTAATCCAGTTGTAGAGGACATAAAAAAGTTGCTAAGAAAATTTAAAAATGGGGAATGAAGCATGAAAAAATTCACTGCAATTATTATGATAATTATTCTTGTGCCTTCAATTACTGGCTGTAGTAAAACAAAACAGGAAATTAATAATCTTTCCATACTTTTAGCAATAGGCTTTGATTTAACACCTGAAGGTAAGTATCTTTTTACAGCACAAATATTAAATACCCAAAAACAAAACTACAGATCTAAAAAAGCTCCTTCCAGTGTAGTGGTGTTTTCAAGCGAAGGTAATTCACCCTATGATGCTATGAACCATATGTCCACAAGCCTTGGCAAGAATTTATTTTTAGGTCATACTGCATATATAGTTGTAGGAAGCCGCTTAGCCGAAAATGGAATTTCACTTGTTCTTGATTCTGCTTTAAGAAGTCCTGACACTAGGCCTAATCGTCCCCTATTGGTAACAAAGGGAAACGCCTTAGATATAGTAAAAGCAGTAACTACCGATGAAAAAATACCTGCCAATGTAATTGACAATATACTAAGGTTCCAAATTGATAAAGGATATGTCCCCTTAACTTCAAGACTTGATTTTGCAACTGCCCTAGAGAGTAAAACCGCTGCGCCAATAGCTGGAATGATCAACCTTGAAAAAAATATAAATGCTGACAATACCTTTAAGGTATCTGGGACAGCTGTATTTAAAAAAGATAAACTTATAGGTTATTTAGATAAAAAAGAAACTAGAGGAATGCAGTGGTTAAACAGTAGAGTTAAAGCTGGAAACTTAGTAGTTCAAACTAAAGAAAATGGAATTATATCCTTTGATATATTAGAATCCAAAACTACAATTAAGCCAATAGTAAAAAATAACAATGTAACAATGCAAGTAAACGTAAAAGAAAAATCAAATATAATAGAAATGACTGAAGATATTGATCCCATGAAAAATCCAGAAAAGTTAAAAAAATTAAGTGAACTTCAAAATAAAGCAATAAAAAGTGAAATTGATCTTACATTAAACACAGCTCAAAAAAAGCTTAAAGCCGATATATTTGATTTTGGAGGTAAAATTCACAGAGATAATCCAAAGTTTTGGAATACAATTAAAGGTAATTGGGAAAAAATATTTCCGGAACTTAAAATTGAGGTAAATGTTGATTCATCTATAAAGAGACCAGGTATTATTTCAAAACCAATAAGGTAATAAATATTAATTATTTAAGGAGAAGCACATTATGAATACAAAAATATCTGCTAGTCAACTATTTGCTGCAATTACATTAGTGCCCTATGGCAGTGCTGTACTTTTTTACATTAATCCAGAAGCAAAGCAAGATGCTTGGCTAGCTATACTAATTTATATAATTCCAGCAGTAATATTACAACTTATATATACAAGCTTATGGAACAAGTATCCAAATGACACTTTAGTTACCTATATGCCAAAAATCTTTGGAAAAGTAATTGGCTGCACCTTAAGTATATTATATATCACCTTTTTTGCATATGAAGCTTCTAGAGTACTGCGTGATTTCTCTGAATTAATAGCTATATCATCAATGCAAAGAATACGTCCATACATAACCTCTGCAGCGCTAATGATTACAATTGCATATGCCCTTTTTAGTGGTATAGAAACACTTTCTCGCATAGTTCATATTTGCTTCTACCTATGGATTTTTTTCTTTGCAGCAGAATGGATATTTCTCTATGTCACGCCAAATGAATTAAAGTTTTATAATTTAAAACCATTCCTAGAAAACGGACTCATACCTATTATAAAAAACAGTTGGAAGTTAATAAGTTTTCCATTTGGTGAAAGTGTACTCTTTACAATGTTCTTTCCTATAGTTAAGGAAAAAGCAAAAGTAAGAAAATCTGCAGTACTTGCCATAATATTAGAAGGAATTCTTTTGTCCTTAAATACTATTATGTTTATAGCTGTACTTGGGGTAAGCTTTGCCTCAACCTCATTATTTCCACTTTTACAAACTCTGCGTACCATGCACATAGGCACAGTTTTAGATAGATTAGATATTTTTATAATACTTATTATGATAATAGTAGGCTTTATAAAGATAGGTTTCTTTACATATGGTGCGGTATTAGGCACAACGCAGCTGCTGAAATTAAAAGATACAAAATATATTTCATTGATATTTTGCATAATCATCACTATAACTTCACTTTTAATAGCTAGAAATTACCCTCAGCATATATATATTGGTCAAACACTAACTTTAACTTATGTTCATTTACCTTTAACTATTGCCATCCCAATTATTACATTATTAACATATGAAATCAAACATTTTATAGGAAGTAAGTGAAACTTATGAAAAGGTTTATTTCAATTTTTATATTAATCACATTTATATTCACCCTTTCTGGCTGCCGAAAGTCAAAACAGGAACTAAATGAGCTTGGTGTTGTTCTTAACTCAGGCTTTGATTTAAGTTCAGATGGTAAATACATATTCACTGCTCAAATTTTAAACACGCAGGGTGATACGGCAGCTACTTCTAAAAACAATACCAATGAAACTTCTTCTGATGTAGTTGTTTTTAGCGCCTTAGGAGATACTCCTTATTCCGCTGCAAACAATCTAGGAGAAAGCTATGGTAAACCTTTATTCTTTGGTCATAGTAGATATATAGTTTTAGGAGAAAATTTGGCAAGTTCTGGTTTATCACTGTTTATAGATTCATTACTTAGGATAAGAACAACTAGACCAGACACCTTACTGCTTGTAACAAAAGGTATGGCAGCTGATATTGTTAAAGCATCAACTTCTAATGAAAGAATTCCAAGCAATGAAATTGAAAATATTCATAAGTTTCAAAATGTAAAAGGCTATTCTCCAATGGTTTCTGGCCTTGAATTTGCAAACAGTTTATCAAACAAAACTAGTGCTCCAATTCTTGGAACCATTGCTCTAAAAAATAAATATGGTACTGATAATACCTTTGATGTATCTGGGACTGCAGTATTTAAGGGAGATAAACTCATTGGATTTATGAACGATACCGAAACCCGCGGCGTACAATGGGTTAGGGGAAGGGTTCAAGGTGGAATAATATTAGGTTATTTCTCCCCTAATAAATTAATCAGCTTTTTCCAGCTGCAATCTAAAAGTAAGATAACACCTATATTAAAAGGTAATTCCATATCAATACAAATTGATATAAAATCAGAAGGAAATGTAGTTGAAATGTCTGCTCCTCTAAATCCAATGAAAAATCATAAAATTATGTACGAATTAAACGCTTCACTGTCCAATGCTATAAAAAACGAAATACTTGCTGCCTTAAATACTGCACAAAAAAAATACAAATTAGATATATTTAATTTCGGAAACACTATAGAACAAAAATATCCAGACTTCTGGAATAAAAACAAAAAAAATTGGTCATCGATTTTTCCCAACATTAAAATTGATGTAAATGTAACTTCAAATGTAAATAGACCAGGAGTTATCTCTAAACCAGTAAAATAACTATATATAGTGAAGCCAGCTTAGCTACAAACTATATATGCACCATAATTCCTTGAAGATTGATATTTGCGTATATAAATAGTTTAAGTTTCGCATTGGTTTCGCAATACTAATGGAGGAATGCTGCCTTGAAAACAAAAATAAGTGCTCTAGAGCTAATTGCAAGTATTATGGTATTTGAAAATGGTACTGCTATACTTTTTTATTTAGCCGCAGATACAAAACAAGATGCATGGATAGCAATACTTATTTATACTATACCTGCTGTTATTATGCAAATTATATATACCAGTCTGTGGTATAACTATCCAAATGATAATATAGTTACCTATATGCCTAAAATCTTTGGCAAATATATAGGTTATTTCCTCAGCATAATATATATTTTATTTTTTATTTATGATGCTTCAAGAGTGCTGCGTGATTTTTCGGAACTCATGCTAATTTCCTCCATCCCAGCACTTCCTTTAACATTAGTTGCTGGAGTTCTAATTGCAATCATTTGTTATGCTACCTTTATTGGTATTGAAACTTTATGCAGAACAGTTGTTCCTTTCTTATTTATATTTCTATTTTTCTTTATTTTAACTTTTTTCTTTTTAATAACAACACCTTACACCTTTAATATTAACAATCTAAAACCTATACTTCATAGCGGTTTACCCTTTATAATTGCAAAAGGCTGGATTCTTCTAACTTTCCCATTTGGAGAAGTTCTCCCTTTAACCATGTTGTATTCATCCGTAACTGAACCAAAAAAAGTTAGAAAATCTGTAATTATGGCAACAATTTTTGAAGGATTAATTCATTCAACTAATTGCATAATATTTATATCCACACTTGGTTTAAAATTTGCCTCAACTTCATTATTTCCACTCTTAGAAACCTTTAGATTAATACATGTTGGTACTGCCTTTGATAGGCTAGACATATTAATAATAATTGTATTGTTATTTGGAGGTTTCTTTAAGATAAGTTTTCTTATATATGCCGCAATGCTTGGAACTGCATCGCTAATAAAACTGAATAATGTTAAGTACTTATCAATTCCAATTAGTATAATTGTTCTTATTCTTTCCAAGCTGATTGCCTCAAATTATCCACAGCACATAAAGATCGGCTTCGATTATACTGCCAAGTATATACATTTACCACTACTTATAGCAATACCAATTACAGCACTAATAATAGTTAATATAAAAAAATTCTTTCTACAAAAAAAGAATAATAACAAAACCTAATCAGTTAGTTTTTCTTTTTAATAGAAGCTATAACAATCGAAATAACAGGAAGTATAATAACATAAAGAATTGCATATACAGAATATATATTAATGGCTTGATATACTTCATCTGTATCTGAACTAAACATAATAATTGCCAATACAATATTTATTATCCCCATAGGAATAACTAAAGGTTTATATGATTTTAAGTTAAGTAACTGTGCCATGGATAGCACTGCTGCATATAAAAAAATACAAAGCTTTAAAAATACATTAAATAGATATATTACTGCTATTAATATCTCCATCCTTGTAATAACCTGACCTATATTTATAAGCTTTGCTACTTGATAAATTGGCAGCACCTGAACAGTATAGAGATTACCAAGTACAGCTATATTTCTTAAAATTACAATCAAAAAAATTATGCTTCCTATAATGAGTCCAGAAAACGCAGACTTTTTAACTTGACTTCTAGTATTAACATATGGGAAAATCATCAAAAACACTATTATCTCTCCAAATGGAATACTTATCATAAGATTGACACCTTGAACTAATTGTTTTAAATTTATTTTAAATATAGGTAACAGATTTGATAGGTCAATATCTTTTATCACCAATATGATTACAATTATATTTATTATTATAGCCAATATAATTATAATGGACCCACTTCTTACAATAACCTCCAGCCCTCTTTTTACCGTATACATTACTAATGCTGCCATAACTATTATAAATACTTTATTATCTATTTCAGTAAAAAGATATGTAGAAAAAAAATCTGCTATAAGCCTAAAATTTGTAGAAACTATAAACCAAAAATAAAAAACATATAGTATAGAAACTACCTTTCCAAAATACCGGCCATATACTAAATCATTAATTTCTATTAAGTTTTTTTTAGGAAATTTATCACTTAGTGAAATGTAACCATATAATAAAACTAATATTATAGCAAATCCAATTATCAAAACTATCCAGGTACTTTGCTTGGTTACTCCGCTTATAAATGCCGATGTAAGTGTCTCAGATTCTATTAACCCAATAATTAAAAGCATTAATTGTGTACTTGATATAATACCCTTCTCAATTTTCATAATTAAACTCCTCTGCATCTGTGAGTTAATTTTATTTATAATTTAAATGCAATACATCCTTTATAATGTACTCCACTGCCTTCATAGGATTAGGTATTGGCAAATTCATAATATACATTAAACTTATTATAAATGCTGCTATTAAAAATATAAAAAATACTATAAGTTCACGCCAGCATTTGTTTTTGATCAGTTCTGGAACTTCGAGGAATATTATGGCTATAAAGGTAATTATCAATAAAAATATCATTTTACTTCCCCTTTATTGTTCCTTTGACATAATTGGTTTTGTAATTCTACCTGTTCTTCTTAATCTAGCATCTACACTTACATCAACATGAATATTTTTAAATACTTTATTCCATTCCCCCTCCAGCTTATTCCACTCATTAGGATAATGTTTATATATAATATCTCCAAATCCAAATATATCTGCATTTAGTTCTTGTGATTTTCTTAGTGCAGCTAAAACCTCTTTTCTTATGACCTCCGCTTCCAGTCTCTCAATACTTGCAAAGGCTTTAGGATCAGATAAATCCTTTGAGGAGGTTTGCTCCTGTAAATCGCCTTCTTGTTTTATTTCTATTGTGATGTAAGGAATACCAGCTTTTATTTTAGCCTTTATTTTACTATTAGCATGAGTTGTTAATACATTAACATTTTCCCTACCATTCTCCATACTCACAACAACAACACCATTTCTTACTTTATCAATTCCCCACAAAAGTCCTCTAGTTTCCTGCTTATTAAGAGTTCCAATCATTTTATCCTTTTTAAATACTGCTGTTTCTGAAAGATATAATAGTCCTTTATCATCTTTCTTTGATCTTTGAACCATAGGAGCAACTGGTGCTGTAGTTTTGCTCATGAGTCTAGCTGCAAAATCCTTTAAAGTTACAGCTGGTATTTGTGAAACGTTTTGTTCGTTTTTAACCAATTCTCCTATACTTATTGCTGGAGTACTTTCAATAGCTGGTTCCATATTTAATATTTCACTAGCTGGTCCTTTAGCAACTAAAATCCATACTAAAAGACGAGTCTCTCTATGCCTTAAAAAAAAATCCATATATCTTTCAATGCCATTTGCTGCTGCACCGTCTCCAAATACAACAATTTGATTATGAGAAAAAAATAATTGACGATTCAGTTTGCGATTAAAAGCTTTTACTGCTTCCGAAATACTTTGCCCAGTTTCTTTTAAATTTAGATAATCAACGCCACCCCCAGGACTTCCTCCGCTTTTTGACATACCTTTACTTCCTGCTACCTTAGCTATCTGCACAGTTGTTTCTACCTCATCAGGCTGTTTTCCCTTGTCAACTCCAACGCCCATTACAATAGCTATCTTATTTAACTCACGAGCACTCCTACAAGCAGTTAAATTTAAAGCCATTAAAATACATATAACTATTTTCATTACCAAACTCATGTATTTTTTCATTGGATTCACCTCATGCATATATAAGGATATGGTTATTCCCCTATTCTTGATTTTTATTTTCTGTTGGTACTTGAGGCTTTGAGCCTTCACTTTGCCTTTTTAAGTTATTCCACCCTATGGTTCTAGGTCTTGTAAACATATTCCATAGATGTAATCTTATAATACTATCCTTTAAATCTTCCTTGCTCATTGGCGCTAAAGGTGATAAATATGGTGTCCCGAAGGATCTTAGGGAAACTATGTGTACTAATATAAACAGCCCTCCTATTCCAACTCCAAATATACCAAGACCTCCACCTAAAATAAGAAAAAAAACTCTCAAAATAGCTCCCACATCTGTATACACAGGAACTACAAAACTAGAAACAGCTGTTAACGCTACAATAATTACCATGATCCCTCCTACTAAACCTGCAGACACAGCTGCCTCTCCTATTACAAGTGCCCCTACAATGCTAACTGCCTGACCTACCGGACGTGGAAGTCTAACTCCTGCCTCCCTTAAAATTTCAAAGGTTATTATCATAAGTCCCGCTTCAAGAACCGCCGGGAAAGGAACGCCTTCACGCCCTGATGCCATGGTAAATAGCAAAGTAGTCGGTATTAATTCCTGATGAAAAGTAGACAGCACAACATAAGTAGCCGGCAATAGTACACTTATAAAAAATGCAAAAAGCCTTAAAAGCCTTAAGAAACTAGAAAAAAACGTCCTCGAATAGTAATCCTCTGCACTTTGAAAGCCTTCAATAAAAAGCATTGGTACCGTAAGAACAAATGGAGTTCCATCAACCAAAATTGCTACTCTGCCCTCCAGTATTTTTGCAGCTGTTATATCAGGTTTTTCTGAGTTTCCTACAGTAGGAAAAATTGAATAAGGTGCATCTTCTATAAACTGCTCAATATAACCTGATTCCAAAATAGCATCTGTATTAATTCTACTTAGTCTTTTCTTTATTTCTTTTATGAGTTTAGGGTTAACAATGCCTTTTAAATACACAATGCACACACTAGTTCTCGTTTGCACACCAATCTGCATAGTTTCAAAGATCAAATTTGGATTTTTTATCTTGCGGCGCAGCATTGTCATGTTTATAGCCATAGTTTCACTAAAACCTTCTCTAGGCCCCCTTACTACAGCTTCAGTCTTAGGTTCTTCTATCCCTCGAGTCTTCCACCCCCTAGACTGAATAACTAATGCTTCACTAGCCCCCTCCATAATAAATATAATATCACCAGATAAACAGCCATCTATAAGCTCACTTATATACTTAACCTTTTTTATTTCTCCAACAGAAATTATCCCATCCTTTACTACATCCAAATTTCCTGCTTCCAACTTATCCTCTAAATTATTCAATCTGCTTCCATTCATAAATGGTTTAATTACAGTTTCATTTATAGTAGTCTTTTCTGTCATTCCCTCTAAAAATATAACCGCAGCTTTTATTTGCAATCTAGAGCCAAAGGAAAATTCTCGATAAATTATATCACTGCTTGAGCCTAAAACTTGCTTTAGTACACCCAGGTTTTCCTCAAGTTTTTTAGAAAGTTTTGGCTGAGAATTCTCTTTTTCTTCTGTTTCATTTTTTACCTTCGAACTTTTAAGCTGCATAAATTTAAGTTTTTTATATAAATAATCAAGCATCCTTCTCACTACCTTTTTTATGCTTTTTTTCGCTATTTTTAAACTCTGGATTTCTATATTTAACCTTAAAAATATAGAGAAAAAACTCACATATAAGTGCTACAAATAAAACTGCAGCATAGCTCCAAGAAAATATGGTCATGAAAATTGGATAAACTCCTCTTCCTTCTAATGACTTTTTTAAAAATTCTACAATGCGCATATATTCTCCATCACCTTTAATAGTTAAAAATTAATTCTTTTCTTCTTTATTTTGTAAATCATTAGCAATAATAAAGGTGTAATATTGGTATAAACTATTCCAAAATACTGTGTATCAAAAGGAAACAGCCACTTGTGAAATGCATAACTAGACTCAAAGGCAAGTGAAAACCATAATAAAATAGCAGTTATAACAACAAGCACTAGCTTGTAATTACTAACTTTAAATAATGAACTAAAAGCTAATGCAACAGCGTTCAAATATATAGACATTTTAAAGAACCCACCTAAAAATATAATAATTATAGCTATGGAATCTATATTAGTTATTATGTTTCCTATATTAACAACTCTTACAGTTTCTAGCAAAGGAATAGTCGCTAATGAGGTGTATTTAGCTCCTAATACAGAAATGTCCATTAATACAGTAAAACAAAGCAGTATACCAGATAATATAACAGTTTTAATGGCTGTTTTTCTCACAATGCGTTTTTCACCTGCATAATTCCAGTACATAAGAAAAACAAACATTTCTCCAAAAGGAAATACTGATACCTCCGGAAGCGTTTTTATTATAGGTCCAATACCACCACCTAAAACCGGTGTTAAATTTGAAATTTCAATATCTCCAGACAAATAAACCAGTATGTATAAGCCTATTATAAATACTATTATTATAGGAATAACAACTTCACTTGCACGAGCCAGCACTTCAATTCCCTTTATTAAAGCATACAAGCTTACTAATACAAATATAGAATTTATAAACCATAGCTTAGCCTCCGGAAGTGTAGTTATAATTATAAGTTCACCAAATTCCCGAAGATTACGAGCGCAATGCCAAAAATATCCCAATGTGGTAAGCAGCACATATGGAATTCCTAGCTTATTTCCAAGTATAGCAATAGCTATGTCAACATAATTTTTGTCTGGAAATGCATTTTGAAGTTCTGTATAAATCCATACAAGTATTATCCCAATCAATAGAGCAAGCAAAATTACAATCCAGGCATCTTGCTTTGCTTCAATACCCAGAGCAAAAAGAGTAGTGCTTCCCACCTCAAATATAAACATTAAAGCAAATAACTGATGTTTACTTAGTCGTATCATTTCAATTTCCTTCTTATACAGAATTTCATCTTTAGCTGTATATATTTTTATCCATTAAAACTCATAATATTCATAATTAACCTAATTAAAAACTGCACTATAATTAATTCATCACTTAAATTGAAATATATACTTAATAAATGAGAGAAAATGTTCCTTTAAACCTCTTACTTGAAGGTATAGTATTGAAGAAATAATTTAAATAAAATTTTATAAATATTAGAGGGTAATTATTAAAAGTCTTAGATGTTTCAATCTGTCTGAGCTACGTGAGTTATTGAAACTTCTTAGAATTTTGAGAATACTCCTCTTAAATTTATTACTTCTATTTAATGTTTCAAAGTTTATAACTGTACTTACCTTACATTCCCACTCCATTTTCCGTAGGCACGGAGGAAAATGTTCCTTTAAACCTCTTACTTGAAGGTATGGTGTTTCAGAACAGTTTAAATAAAAGCTTATAAACCTTAGAGGAGTATTCTTAAAAGTCTTAGATGTTTCAATCTGTCTGAGCTACGCGAGTTATTGAAACTTCTTAGAATTTTGAGAATACTCCTCTTAGATTTATTGCTTTTATTTAATGTTCTGAAATACTATACCTTCAAGTACTTCCACTTGCCTTTGTTCATTCTTTTTAAATACATAATAGATCGTGAACTAAAATCAAAAAATATTCCAACTGCTACTGCTGCTAAACCTATAGCAAACCACTTATTAAGTATAAATGATGCAAAAATTCTGCAAACCCACAGTCCAACAAAAGATGTTATCATAACATACATTATATCCCCTGCTGATTTAAGCGTTGCCGAACATAAATTTAATATGGCCATCAAAGGCTCAAGTACTGCAAAGGTTCTTATTAGTATAAGTGATTCATTTATTACAAGAGGATCTTTTGAATAAAGCATAGCAAGCTGCCTAGAAAATATAAGCATAAGAACTCCTATAGCAAATCCAATTACTATAGCTATTTTAAGACTTTCATAAGCATAATGTTCTGCTTTTTTATAATCTCTTTCACCGAGGCTTTGTCCAACAAGTGTCATATTAGCTATTGCAAATCCAAATATAGGGAAGAAGGCAAGTGAGTTTATATTCATACCAACCTGAAAAGCCGCCATTGCCGTTGTTCCCATGCTTACAACAATAATTTCAAGAGCTAAAAATCCGCCTTGAAGTACAGCTTGCTCAATAAAGCCAGGCACCCCTATATTCGCTATTCTTTTCATAAGGCTAAGCTTTAATCTATAATTTTCTTTAAGCGTAAGTTTAAGCTTTAAGCCCTTATAATTGTACAAGGCAAGTACTCTAATAGTTACAGCTATTATTCTAGATATAGTTACCGCCATAGCAGAACCTTTTACTCCAAGTCCATGTACTCCCACAAAACCAATTCCAAACGTTAATGCATAATTTAAAAATATATTAATTACATTAACTATACCCGTTATCACCATAGGCGTCTTTGTATCTCCAGCTCCTCTCATAGCTCCTGAAACAATTATATCAAGAACGAAAAAAGGAAGGTTAAATACAATTATGTGAAAATAACTTAATCCTACATTAAAAACTTTTATATCCGAACCACTAAAGAAAATTTTAAGGATTTGTACTGAAAAGGTTCTTCCTACAATTGTCAAAATCACTCCAACAAATACAGCCATGTACATAGATTGAATAAGTGCTCTTTTAGCCTCAGCTTTATTTCCCTCTCCAATAAGCCTTGCTATTACAACCGTAGTTCCTATTGAAAGCCCAGAAAAAACAGTTTGTAAAAAACTAACTAGCATGTTATCCATACCAACTGCTGCCACAGCTTCCGTTCCTATTCTGCCCATAAATATTGTAGACACCATACCAACCATCATTTCAAGCATTTGCTCTAATATAGATGGCCATGCTAACTTAATTATTTCTTTATCCGATTTCTTGTCTAATTTAAATGCTAATTTCTTCATATCTCTATCCATTTCCTAACATATTTTTATCCTAAGTTTTGTCTATAATAATATAATAACTCAACGCGTAATTCTTGTCATCTAATTTTTTAACAAAACAATCCGTTTTTTTATATATTGTTTTTGAAATGGATGATTAATTGATAATTTAATATTTTTCAGCCTTCTTTTATAAAAATTATTTGTTTTTGAAGTAATCTTACTTTTATATCCATACTCATACTTTGTTTAATTTGCTTAAAGGTACTCATCTTTTTTGCTTCATTAATTAATTTTATTTTATCTTTTACATTAAGTTCTTTAAATTCTGTGCTCACCAATTCGCAATAAATATCGTCGATTTCTTGCTGCCTATCTACAAAGCTTTTTTCATTTTCTGACATCCTAATAATTTTATCACCCTCATAAAACTCCTCACAAGTTATTGGGGCATGAATGTATTCAATCCCTACTGCACACTCAAACGGAATTTTTATTGTTAAATTTTTTGCCTTCCCTTCTAACCTTGAACTATTGTGTTTAGTTTCTTCACTATATTCTATGCTTTTAACTACAACACCATCTAAAAAAAGTCTATTAATCTGTGAAATTAACTTGCATCTTTTTATAATAGCCTTTCTTCTAATATCTATTATACTTATTACATCTCTCGTAAAATTAATAGTATTTTCTAAGTTTATGTTAATTGTGGTTTCAGCTATAACTACAGGAAGTCTAACAGCTATGGTCTCTTGCTTATCGTTGTCAGTTACAAACGTAGACTTCATTAACTCAGACTTATTTTCTACATCTACTTCTACTTGTCTATTTTCTTTATCCCGCAGTCTTCTATGTTTATGCTTATGATTCTTCCGTCTTCTATGATTATTCATATAATACCCTCAAAGTATTGATTAATTTTAACGTTAATACATAAAATCAATAGAGCTCAACGCTCTATTGACTTTTAAAAATTCATTCTATTTTTTTCTTTTTATATCCCAGATGGTTCCTCCCCAATTTTGGCTTGGATAGAAGCTTCCATCTTCAGAATTCTGTTTATTTCCGTATCCATTTCCACCCGTTTGACCATATCCACAGCTTCCGCCGTAGCCTTTTCCGCCTGCTTGACCATAGCCTTTTCCACCTATTTGGCCATATCCATTTCCGCCTGTTTGGCCCTTTCCGTCACATCCGCTTCCGCCTATTGGACCATATCCACTTTTTCCATCGAATTTGTTTCCATCTATTGGGCCGTATCCACTTTTTCCATCATATCTGCCACCATCTAGCTGATCTCCTCCATCATATATACGACCATTGTATATCTGCTGTTTTTGAAGTAATTTAACACCAAGATATACTACAGATTTATCAATAAATTCATCAAACTCCTCTTCATTTGGGAAGCATCCTATAGGTCTTCCTTTTTCATCTATATCCGCATCATATACTTCAGACCATTCGAGTTCTGGATATACTGGTTCATTAAATCTTTCATAACTTGCTCTATCAGCTTCTCTTATATTCTTACCAATTCTCTTTTTATCATAGTACCTTGCTACATCAGGCTGCTTATTTGGGAATACTCTTGGAAACTTTCCATTAAAGTTTACTCTAGTAGCAACCTGAAAAGGAACATGAACAGTAGCATCTTTTATTACACCACATATTCCTGAAGCAGAAGTACCTTTTTTAGATGCGTATTCTATATTTTTTCTAATATACCCACTTATAAATACCTTGTCAGTTCCTCCAATATATCTAGCTTGAGTTAAAAATATTTCTTTTTCTATCCTCTTAATTTCATAAGCAGGTTCATCTAATTTTATTTTAGATTCAACATCAATTTGAATAACAAATTCTGCAAGAACTACAGGAACCTTAAACGTTCCTGGACGTATAGGCCAATTTTCTGCAAGCTCTAGTGTTTTTGATTTTATAACACTTGAATTACATGCGTTTGTCTCAATATTTGCTCCACCAGTGTACTCCATATATTACCTTCTCCTTCTTTTGAAAATAAGATACAATTCTGTACCCTAATATATAGTATTCACATTCATGGAAAAATTTGATTAAATATATTATAAATTAAAAAATAAATGTGGCATATACATTTTAATTAAATTTATAAAACTAAAAAATTGCCAGTACATTAATAAATAGTACTAGCAATCAGATTTCTAAATTATAGTATATAAATGTTACCAGTCACTGCCAACTGCATTATGAACGAATGCAACTATTCTATCTATTGGCAAATCAACAATTGAGCCAAGAGTATTAGGACAGCAGGAAGCAACTTGACCTACTTCCCCTTTACCTTCTTCGCCATAATTCATTGCTATATTTGCTACATCTTCATTACATTCTTTGCTTTCCTTTACTTCCTTAATTTCCTTACCTTCGAAGCCTTTTCTTTTCTTCTTCTTGCCACCATCTTCATAGCAATCGTCTTTTTCAGAATCACCATAAACATTATCTATATAAGGATTGCAGCAGCTTCCAAGGGCACAGCCTGGTGCAGGCCCTATTTGAGTTATAAGTCTTACAAAATTTCCACTAACTTTTACAAGCACTCCAGTAAAACCAAGTCCTGATTGCCCACCACTTGCAGTGTATATTGTAACTGTTTGCCCTAAATGACGCTCTATATCATTTACAATACTAAAGTCATCTGACATTTCCTCACCCTCTTATCATTTATATCCCAGATCCAATAGCATTGTGAACAAATGATGCTATTCTATTTAAAGGTATATCTACTATTGAACCAAGAGAATTAAAGTTACAATCAATTCTTCCATAATTTCCGCATCTTCCATAGCCGTTGCCATATTCGCCTTTACCATACTCACCTTTACCATATTCACCACCGTAATAGTTTCTACCGCCTTTATAACCATAGCCTCCTCCACAGCAGCTTCCAAGTGCACAGCCTGGTGCAGGTCCTATTTGAGTTATAAGTCTTACAAAACTATTATTTATAGCAACAAGCACGCCAGTAAAGCCAAATCCTGATTCTCCACCACTAGTAGTGTAAATAGTTACTGTTTGCCCTATAAATCTAGGTAATTCATCTAAAAAGTTACATTCATCATACATCTTAAGCAACTCCCTTTATCAATTTAATTTTTAATAGTTCCTACACCAACATATTATGTAGTTTTTAGTATGTGTGTTACATAATATGTGCATTACATATAACAAAAAAAGTTGTCACACTAAAAAATTATTCAAACATAATTATTAGTGTGACAGCTTTGCAAACTTCAATATTTATATATTAAACTAAATTTTAATGATGGAATAATCTTAGTTTAGAAAATGCCATCACCATATCATACTCATTGCAGGCATCTATTACAACATCATCTCTTATAGAGCCTCCAGGTTGTACAATATATTTTACTCCACTTTTATAAGCCCTATCTATATTATCTCTAAAAGGGAAAAATGCATCAGAACCTAAAGATACTCCTTTAAGACCTGAAAGCCACTTTAATTTTTCTTCTTTAGAAAGTCTCTCTGGAACAATTTCAAGTACATCTCCCCAATTTACTGTTTCTGCCTCTGTTGTATCATCTCTTAAATATTGATCAATAAAATTATCTTTTTCTGGTCTTGAAACTCCAGCTTTAAACTTCAAATTTAAAACTGCTGGGTGCTGTCTTAAGTACCATATATCCGCTTTTGATGCTGCAAGTCTTGTACAATGAACTCTTGACTGCTGTCCTGCACCAACTCCAATTGCCTGACCATCGATAGCAAAGCAAACTGAATTTGATTGAGTATATTTTAACGTAATCATAGAAATTAAAAGATCACGTTTTGCTTCTTCGGGTAAATTCTTATTGTTAGTAACTATATCTTTAAGAAGTTCATCAGTTATTTCAGCTTTATTTTTCTTTTGCTCAAAAGTTATTCCGTATATTTCTCTTTTTTCTATATCATCTGGTTCATAGTCATTATCTATTTTAATTATGCAGTAATTGCCTTTCTTTTTACTCTTTAATATTTCTAAGGCTTCAGCTTCATATCCTGGTGCAATTATTCCGTCTGAAACAGATCTCTTTAAAATTTTTGCAGTCCCGACATCTACTGTATCACTTATAGCTACAAAATCTCCATAAGAAGACATTCTATCTGCTCCTCTGGCTCTTGCATAGGCTGCTGCTACTGGTGATAAATCTATATCGCAAACATCATATGCTTTTTTAAGAGCATCACTTAAAGGAACTCCAACTGCTGCTCCTGCTGGACTTACATGCTTAAAGGAAGCTGCTGCTGCAATACCTGTTGCTTTCTTTAATTCTTTAACAAGCTGCCAAGAATTTAAAGCATCCATAAAATTAATATATCCCGGTCTACCATTTAAAACTTCAAAAGGTAACTTTCCATTACTAACGTAAATTTTTGCTGGTTTTTGATGTGGGTTACAACCATACTTAAGAATAATTTCAGAGTTTTCCATAACAATTCCTCCTAAAAATATATAATTTAACGCAAAAAAAGCTGGGCAAACATATGATATTACTGTTTACCCAGGCGGTCGATATAATTACAAATCATGCTCCCTATGGTAAATTCCATTTTTCCGCCAGTTACATGATTTAGATATTCAATTACTCAAATTATATAATATATAAATTATTTAGTCAAACATTGTTTTTATTGTGCTAAAATAATATAATGAAACTACTTTATATTAAAAACTCTACTCTGATAATATGGGAGGATTTATAATGAAAAAAGCAGCAGTCGTTTTTAATGGTGGAACAATTTCTATGAAGATAGATCCCAAAATACACGCAGCAGTACCAAGTCTATCAGGAGAGGAAATAATGTCAATGGTTACTGGAATAGAAGAATATGCCAATATCGAATCCTATAATTTTTCAAATGTTCCAAGTCCCCATATGACACCAGAAGATATGCTAAGTTTATCCCTATACGTAAA
This sequence comes from Clostridium neuense, assembly GCF_045310695.1. NCBI lineage: Bacteria > Bacillati > Bacillota > Clostridia > Eubacteriales > Clostridiaceae > Clostridium > Clostridium neuense. Next base: position 74,336 of record NZ_JBJIAA010000019.1, on the reverse strand, counting down.
GGATTTACTCAAGAGAAATGACATTTCCGGAGTAGTAGTAACTCATGGAACAGATTCTTTAGAAGAAACTGCATACCTTCTTGATTTAACCATAAATTCAGAAAAGCCAATAGTAGTAACGGGCTCAATGAAATCAAGCTCAGAGCTTGGTTATGATGGTCCTTCTAATCTATCTGCTTCTATATGCACAGCAGTATCTGAGGAGGCAAAAAACTTTGGTGTTCTTGTTTGTCTAAACAGTGAACTAAACTGTGCAAATGAAGTTGTAAAGGCAAATTCAATGAGTTTAGATGCTTTTAGAACTCCAGGCTTTGGTCCTATAGGTATTGTTGATAACAATGAAATTTTTTTCTATAGAAACCGCGTAGAAAGACAATACATTGATACCAATAAAATAGAATCTAGGGTTGATCTTATAAAATGTGCCTCAGGAATGGACTCAAGTTTCATAGATTTTAGCGTAAATAGAGGTGCGAAAGGAATTGTTATTGAGGCAATGGGGAGAGGCAATATTCCTCCTCTCATGGTAGATGGCATTAAAAGAGCACTTTCAAAGGATGTTGCTGTTATTTTAGTATCAAGATGCTTTGAAGGAAGAGCATTGGACACCTATGGATATCACGGTGGTGGAAAAGAGCTCAAAAATATGGGAGTTATCTTTGGAGATACTTTATCCGGTCAAAAAGCTAGAATAAAGCTTATGCTTGCTCTTGGGAAAACCAATGATCTAAAATACATTAAAAATATATTTGAAGAAGGTCACTATAAAAATGATGCGAAGTAACAATGCTTCGTTGCGTTAAAAAAATTCTATAAATCTAAGACTCAAGAATCATAAAATTCTAAGATATTTCAATAACTCGCTATTGCTCAAACAAATTGAAATGTCTAAGTATTTTACGATTTTTGAGCCAAGATTTATTAGAGTTTTTTTAAATCGTTCCTTCAGCATTGTTACTTCGCTCCCACCGTAGGTACAAGGAAAAAATTCCTCCGTTCCTACGGAATTTTAGGTGTAAACTTGTGCTGGCCATTATATTAAAGCCTTATACCAAAATGGCATCAGCAATAAGTTTTTGATTTTCTGTAGTGAAATGGAAGAAAATCATTGTAAACTGTGAACTAATTTACTTCGCATTCTTTATATATTATAAATTAAACACATGTATACAAAAATTCATTGACTATATTACAAAGGGGGTAATTATTTTGGATTTGAGAGAAAAAATAAAAAACATTCCAAAAACTGAGCTTCACTGTCATATTGATGGAAGTTTAAGGCCTAGCACTATAATCGAGCTTTTGAGAAAAAATAATCTTCCTTTACCTGTTTCAAATTCAAGTAACATTGAAGATAATTTTAAAATAAGCGGAAATTGCGGTTCTTTAAAGGAATATCTAAATAAATTTGATTTTCCTATTAAAGTCATGCAAAAAAAAGAGGATCTTTATAGAGTAACCTTTGAACTATTAGAAGATGCAAAAAAAGATGGGATAAGATATATTGAATTAAGATTTGCTCCCTATTTTCATACGGCTGAAGGGCTAAAGGTAGAAGAAGTTGTTGAGGCTGTTCTCTCTGCCATGAAAGATGCTGAAAGTAAGCTTAATATATATTCTGGTCTTATTTTATGCGCTATGAGACATGAACCAGTTTCAAAATCTATTGCTGTAATTAACCTGGCTCGAAAGTATACTGATAGCGGCGTTGTCGCAGTAGATCTAGCAGGAAACGAAAGTGATTTTCCACCAGAACTCCATAAAGCTGCCTTTGACCTAGCATACGAGGCTGACATTAATATAACCATACATGCTGGCGAAACTGGAATTTGTAAAAACATAATGAAATCCATAAATATACTTCACGCCTCCAGGATAGGTCACGGCATATTTGCCTACAAAGATAAAAGCACTTTACATTATCTTATAAAAAATCACGTTCCTCTGGAGATGTGTCCTAAAAGTAACTTAGATACAAAAGCTGTAGGCTCCTATAAAGAGCATCCAATTAAAACTTATTTTGAAGATGGATTAAGAGTAACTTTAAATACAGACAATAGGACCGTTTCAAATTTGAATCTTGTTGATGAATATATGAATCTTGTAAATATATTAGGATTTACAGAAGCCCAAATTCTTCAAGTTATGCGAAATGGCTTTTTATCAGCCTTTTGCAGCGAGGATTTAAAAAATAAACTTTTAAATGAATTTGAAAAAAGTATAATATAGTAAAACTACTGTAAAGCTTCAACTATTTATGTTCTAAAACGTCAACCTTCAATGGAGCATGGTTCATATATAGTTTGCAGCTTAGCTGGTTTTACTATAATTTAAGAAAGGATTAGTTTATGAGAGTTGATAGTATAATTTTTGATCTAGATGGTACACTTTGGGATTCAATTGAAGGAATTTGTGGAACTTGGAAGGAAGTTCTATCAAATTATCCTGATATAAAAAGGGTGATAACTCCTAAGGACATGGAAGGATGTATGGGACTTCAAATAGCTGATATAGGTAAAAAGCTATTCCCAGATTTGCCAGAGGCTATGCAGATGGAACTCATGGAAAAATGTTGCGAAACAGAGCAAATTTATCTTGGTGAACATGGTGGGAAATTATATCCAAAGCTAGAAGAAACACTCGAAAAGTTATATCAAAATTACAAGCTATTTATAGTAAGTAACTGCCATGATGGATATATACAGTGCTTTTTTAAGGCTCATAAATTAAATAAATATTTTTCTGATATTGAGTGTTCTGGTGTAACTGGATTATCAAAAGGCGAAAACAACAAACTCATCATTAAAAGAAATAACTTAAAAAATCCTGTTTATGTAGGTGATACTATAACAGATGCTGAATCGGCAAAGGTTGCTAAAATTCCATTTGTATATGCAAGATATGGCTTTGGACAGGTTGAAAAATATGATTATGTAATTGATAGTTTTGAGGAAATTTTAAGACTAAATTTATAAAATAAGATTAAATTTATAAAAGTTGAAAATTAACCTTCACTAAAAATTAATATTTAACACTAAATATTATACAAAAAAGGCATATACTTATAATATCGAATTATGCCTTTTGGCTTTACCTTTTTGTAATATCATTTTATAAATACTACTTATTCAATTGTCTTTATAAAATCCGGATCTGCCTTTGAAAGATTTATGTCCTCCACATGTTTTGCAACATTGAAATTTGGGCTTCTCATTGAGCCACCAAGAGCTTTTATTTCCCCCTCAATTTTTTCTTTGTTTTTAGAATCCGTATCTATTATAATTTTATAATTTACATCTGCTATTTCTTCAAAACCTCCCATACCGCTTACCATTGGGCTAGCTGCCAGCATAGGTGATTTATCCCTTTCCCCATCTGGTGCACCTGCGTTAAGAACTAAATCGGAGTTAGTTGGGCTAGATAAAAGCTCACCATTGCTGCCTTCTGTATTCCTCTTTAGCTGAAAATGATCATTTATATCCACATAAGCATTAATGCCTTGATTTTTTAATTTTTGCACAACTTCATTTGCATTTTTTATCCCTTTAAAAAAAGCTTCAATCTTCATGTTTTCCTCCTAAAAAATTTTATTTATATACTAGTCTTTGTTTTGATATATTTTTTATACATTTATCAAGAATTTACTCATCTATTGAAGTAAGCTCCTTTGTGTTTTTTTGAAATATACAAAACTTCAGAAGCATTTAGTCCAGCGTAAAATACCTCCTCCACGTTATGAATTTTATGAAGCTTAAGCTGATCTTTAACCCATTGTTCATCATGTTTAGTTCTTTTCAAATTATCATACAATATCTTACCATCAATAATTATGTCTGTCATTAGACCACTATAGTTTGTTTTAACATTTAAATCTCCAGTTGTTACAGGCTGTTTATCTAATTTGGGCAATATGGTTAATTCTCCATCGCTTTCTATAGCTGCAATCTCTACATCCTCTATATTAAATATATCCTTTTCCCTAAGGAGCATCATTAGTTTATTTACAGTAATTCTTGCCGATTTAAAATTATGATCCAGCAACTTACCGTTACTTATTAGTATGATTGGTTCACCATCTACTATCTTTCTAAAATTAATACTCTTAATATCTAAATAATCTGTAATAACCACCAATATGGTTATTACAATTGCTGAGGTTGCAGCCAAAACTGGTGATTCATGTGCTCCTAATGCTATTCTTGCTCCAATAGAACCAATTGTAACCCCAACTATAAAATCATAAAAGGTTATTTTTGATATTAGTTTTCTCCCAATTATTCTTCCTAAGACCAATAAAATAATATAAGAAAATACTCCTCTAAAACCTGCTAGTATAATTTCCCTTGTCATAGTACACTTCCTATATAAATTATTTTAGCCTTGGTATACTGCCACTCAAAATTATTCAACCACAACTGAGGCAGTTCCAAGGCCTTATACTATATATTTACCTTTGGCTGTATAATTATTCAGATTTACTTTTAGCAGATATTATAAAAAAATAACTCGTGAGCCATTAGCTTTTGAGTTATTTATTAAGTACTCGCTTATATATTTCCTAAACTTACTTTATTAAGATATTTTTTAGCGGTTTTCTCTGCATTTTTCATCAATTCTACATCCGTTGGCGGATTTTCAAGCTTATACCTAGGAAAGTACCTAGAAAGGTGGAGTGGTATTTCTGGACTTATGTTACTTAAAAACTTAGCTATTTCTTCTACTTCCGTCAGCTTATCGTTCTCACCGCTGACTAGCAAAGTAGTAATTTCTACATGACAAGCCCTTGCTGCCCTTTCTATAGTTTCTAGTACAGGTATCAAATTTCCTCCACATAAATCTTTATAGTAAATTGTGTTAAAACTTTTTAAATCTATATTCATTGCATCTACATACGGAAGAAGCTTCTTTAAAGGCTCTTCTTGTATATAACCATTAGTTACAACTACTACTGCTTTATCCGGACTTGTTTCCTTTAAAAGCTTTGCCGAATCATACACATACTCATACCAAATACTCGGTTCGTTATAGGTAAATGCTATTCCTATGTTGTCCTTCATCGACAACACTGTATCTACTAAATCTTCTTTAGATACAAACTGACTTTTGGCTACAGATTGAGAAATAGTATAGTTTTGACAAAAGCCACAGGTAAAATTACAGCCAAAGCTTCCAACGGAAAAAATTTGAGTATGTGGTTTAAAATAATACAGCGGCTTCTTTTCTATAGGATCCAAAGCAGCAGAAGTAATTTCTCCATAGTTTATTGTAACAAGCTGACCATTTTCATGTGCTCTAACGCCACATTTTCCAAAGGTTCCATTTTCAATAACACAATTATGTGGGCACAAGAAGCAGTGAACCTTATTATCTTTAAGCTTTTCATAAAACATAGCCTCTCTCTTCACGTTATCACACTTCTTCCCTATGCCTGATTACTTTAAACTTCTCTATAGAGTATTCTTCATAATGATCTATGCCTGCCTTATCTAAGGCTATTGACAACTGTTCTTCTACTGTATTTACTCCTTCTAAATCTGGGAGCAGAAGTCCAGTTTTACCCTTACTTCTTACAATGACACCATATTTTTTGGGATCAAGCTCTTTCCTTGAAGCAGGTTCAGGTTCTGTTAAAACATCCACCGAAAAAACAATATCCATTAATTCTTCTTCTTCTACTTCATAAAATCTAGGATCATTTAACCCAGCTTCTATAGCATTACGTACAATTTCTTCTGCCACACTATTTGTTAAAGGAAATATAGTTCCTATGCAGCCTCTAAGCTCTCCATGCTTTTTTAAAGATACAAAAACACCTCTTTTTGTATTTTTCATCTCATCTGTAACATAGTCCGGAAGCTTATTAATACTACTGCCCGTGCTTAAATATGTGGTAAGGCTCTCTCTTGCAAGTCTTACATATGAATCACTCTGATTTTTTCTCTTTTCATAGCTTGCGGTTCGAATTGCCTCTATTTCTTTAAGCTTTGGTGAATCCTCAGAGGAAACCTTAAATTTCATAACACCGTAGCCTACCCCAAAGGTTCCTTCATAACTTAAAAGCTCTCCACTAAATTTTTTCCCTTCAAGAGCACCTAATAAGATAGCAGTTGAACGCCTTCCACATTCACCGGCATTACATATTGTCTCTTCATCTATACTGAATACACCTTTAACATCACCCTTTTGCAAAAGTCCAAGAAATTCCTTATCAAATTTTTCACCAAAAGGACTGTATTCATAAGGACCCTCTTCTTTTAATTTATGTGACAAATCTCCACTTGCTATAAAAACCGCATTTTCATTTAGCTCCTCTACAGCTTTATTAATTTGAACACCAAATTTATATAATTCTATATCACTTAAAGGAGCATAAGTAATATGTACAAGCTTATACCCCTTATAATATTTATTTATAAAATACAAGGGAACCATAGCACCATGATCCAAAAAAACAGATGCATTATACTTGCCTAAAAGGGAATTTGAAACCATTACACTAGGTATTCCTTCATTATACACAAGTTCATATATTTTGTTAGTAAGTTTCTTATCAATTTCAAGCTCCATAGAAACATTGTTAACGCCAAATTTCTCTAAGTCTCCATAAATTTTATCCTCGTAGCTAAGAGCAACAGCATCCTGGAACATAACACCATGCGGAGTTACAATTATAATTGTGCTTGGTGCTTTTTCTGCAATTTCTTTTGCAACCTCATCAAAGCTTTTACTGGTAGCACTAATCTTTTTTTCTTCTCCCCTTCCAACATCCGGAAGTACTATAGGAGGATGGGGAAGTAAATAGAAACCCTGTAAACTCATAAAATCACCTCTAATATTTTTTATGTAATTTAGTTTTTCCTATTTTATTAGATTAATGCCTACTATTGTAGGATCGTGTAAAAAATATATGTATATCCTTTTTACAAGTCACCTATGAGACTTAATGCTCGACATAAACACCTTTTTCACAGACTCCTATAGTTGAACTACTTCTTGTACTAAATCATTGGATAAAGATTTTTCCAAAGCAAATCTAATATATTTCCTTGATCTCTGTTATAAGCATTTATAGCTATGACTGCATTCTTTTCTGGAAGTATAATTCCAAACTGTCCATACTTACCATCTGCACGATAAGATTTGTTAGGTCCATGCCAAAACAAATAACTATAAGCATTTGAATACACATCATCTCTATCTGTAGAAATTTGAGGCTTTGCAGTAGCTTCCACCCATTCCTTAGGGATAATTTGCTTTCCATTCCAAATACCCTTTTGCAAATAAAGCTGGCTAAACTTTGCCAAATCATTCACAGTAAGAAATAATCCGCCTGCACCAAAAGTATTTCCCATAGGATCACATTCCCAGGTTGGTCTTAATGTTTGAAGTGGCTCAAATAGCCTTGGCATTAAGTAATCAACTAAATTACAACCTGCTTTTCGTTGAACAATCATACCTGCTAAATATGGTCCAACATTACTATATAAAAATTTAGTTCCAGGCTTATACTTGAATGGGATTCCTAAAGAAAATTTTACCCAATCTTTTTCCTTCATTAATGGTCTTTGAGTTCCCATTAAATAAGCTTCATCATGTCCAACACTCATTGTAAGCAAATGTTTTACTTTTAAACTTTCTAACTCAGGCGGAATCTTTTTCGGAATCGATTCTGGAAAATATTCAATAACTTTATCATCTAAATTTATTAATCCTTCCTTTATTGCCATACCAACTGCTGCCGAAGTGAAGCTCTTACTTGCAGAATATTGATTCATACGCATCTTTGGCTCCCAATCGTACTCTGCAATTTTTTCTCCATCCTTTATTACAATAATTCCACACATCGTAACGTTTTCAACGCTTTTAATAAACGGTTCTAATATACTGTTTTTCACTTTACTTACACTCCCCCATGCTATAATTTACTTGGAAAAATAGAAAACTATTATCCAAGTAATGTAATTATACCACACGATTAACTCTACTCTGTTTTAAATTTCTAAATCAGTGAAACAATATTACTTTAACTTAATAAAAGAACCCTCACAATTTGAGGATTCTTTTATTAATGCTTTAATTTTTCATACCATCCAAAGGCAACTACTACCTTATTAAAATCTGAACTTAAGGATTTTATGACTAGAGTATAATTTCCATTTTGACCTTCTATAAATTTTCCGTCCTCTTCACCTACCAGAGTTGTTTTAGGAGGTACTATTCTTTCATACACATTGATTCCTTTTTGCGGAACTTCAGTGGTTGATTCTATAAACCGAATATCCACCCTGTTTTCTGGAAGTGGTCTTAAAGCTGTATTACTAGGTGAAACCTTATCTGATACCTTGCCCCTTTCAGAAAAATCAACATTCAGCCAAACCTCCGCAGTTAAGTATTCATCTGAAAAATTTGAAATAGTAAATACATTCGCATATAAATTAACACCCGAATCACATGAATTTACTAAACCTGCCCAAGCATTCATTCCATTGCCTACTTTTAAATCTTCTGTTTGTCCTACAAAATATCTTCCCTGCATAGATTTAAATAAAGGTACAGGAATACTAATTACCTCCTTAGGTCTAACACTCTTACCATTTGAAACATATTTAATGTTTTCATATGACATAGTTTTTTCATCTCCCAAGATATATCATTTTAATAATATACTATTCAGAAGAAATAGGTTATGTTATAACGATAGCTTCATACGCTTTTTACTGAAACATTAATTAGCTTTTTTTAACTGCTAATTTTCTTTGATTTTTAAAATTAATGGTGCTCACTAAGCCTTGAGGCAGTCTAACTAGTATTTTGTTAAGTATCCCCGGAATTATTATCTTCTTATTTTTTAAAAGGCCCCTGTAGGCAGCCTCTGCCACAACACTTGCTTCCATGGCACCTGGCATATCTCTCTTCCCCGCAGTTTTACAAAAATTTGTTTTTACTGCTCCAGGGCACAAAGCAGTAACCGTTACTCCATACTGCTTTAATTCCTTACTGATAGCCCTTGAAAAGGATAATACATATGCCTTTGTTGCATAATATACTGCAATAAATGGTCCCGGAGCAAATGCCCCCGTAGAGCCTACATTTAAAATTTTGCCTTTTCCTCTCCTTACCATTTCTCTTGAAAACAGCTTAGTCATTTCAGTAAGTGTGCTAATATTTAGTTGTATCATTTCTATATCTCTTATAAGCTCAGTTTCATGGAAAAATCCAACTACACCTACTCCCGCATTGTTTATAAGCACATCTACCGTAAGTTTCATATTCACAACTTTTTCAAATATCCTGTTTGCAGCACCAGCTTTTGATAAGTCTTCTATTATAATCTCCACGCTGATACCATATTGTGCTTTTAGCATAGAAGCTAATTCATTCAGCTTTTCAGCATTTCTTGAAACCAAAATAAGATTATACCTATGAAAAGCAAATACTTTTGCAAGCGCGTATCCTATTCCACTTGATGCACCAGTGATTAAAGCCGTATCCTTCATAATTATCTCCAATCCATAAAACTAAAATAATAACTTTTTAATTTACATTTGCTTTAATCTTAATTATATTTAGCTATCCTGTCAATTACTAAACTGCTTTAGATGTTTCTTTAAAAAATCCAGCGTTTTAGCCATTATATCGTGAGTTCTGCCATTATCATTAAATAAATCAAATGCATGTCCTCCATCAGTATGATTATAAATATCAATGCTTAAATTATTATCCAGTGCTTTCATAATAAATTTATCAAGAGAATCATTAAGTATAGGATTATCAAGTCCTGCTCTTGCAATAAGCATCGGAGGAATATCATGTGGATTTTTATCTATAATATTTATTGGAGAATATTTTTCTACCTCCTCAGCTTTTATATTAACATCAGCTCCAAACAATTGTGCTGCAACTTTAAAATCAGAGATTCCATAATATGCTGCTATGCATTTCACATTATTAGAAAAACTATTAATACCAGCATATAGACCAAATGGAGCGCCTCCAGAAAAGCACCAAATAGCAATCTTATTTTCATCTATACTTAACTTATCAGCATTTTCTATTAAAAACTTAATAAGCTCATTTATGTCACTATTAACCTCCTCAATCGTAAATCCATCTGATAAAACTCTATGATTAAAAGTTACTGCCTTCAAACCAGCTGCAGCAACTAGTTTTCCCAGTGAAACATATTGGCCTACTTCCTTAAAATTTATATTATGAGCTTCTCCATGCACCAGCACTACAGCAGGTGATTTTTCTTTCGAATTTTTACTAAAGTACATATCCATAAAAAGTTTTGTATTTTCATAAGCCTTATATACTATATTCTTTGATACATTAACCTCTTCCATACTGTCAACTTTATATACCACTTCTTTTTTCAAAATATCTTCCATCTCAAATTTCTCCCTTCACTATATGCTATAATTATAGTCATTGGATTTCTCGTTGTTAAGTAGGCACTTATATGTGTTATAGTAACCTTTGGGATACTATTTTATAGAAGGAGATTATAAAATGAATGATAATAATTGCACAATGATTCATAATGGAATTCCATATAAATGCTCTATTGCATTAGCTTTAAGTGTAATTGGAGGCAAATGGAAACCTCTTATACTATGGCATTTACAGAATAAGGTTCTGCGCTTTGGGGAGCTTAAACGCATTCTCGAGACTATAACTCAAAAAATTCTAACCCAAGAACTTCGAGAACTTGAAGCCGATGGGTTAGTAAATCGCAATGTATACGCTCAAATACCGCCAAAGGTAGAATACTCTTTAACCAAAAAAGGTCTTACAGTTCTGCCTATTTTAGATATGATTAGTGAATGGGGAGCAGACTACTGCAGCACAATTAATAAAGAAGCTAAATAACTTACTTTTCATCTAAAGATAAACCACTCTGAAACTTGAAATTTATTTTTACCCAAATGCCGTCTTCTGAGCATTTTGCTGCACATGAATTTCAATAGTTGAAGAGGTTTATCTATATAGATAAACAAGCTGAAAGTTTAAAATAGCTGATGTTAAAACTTTACAAGTAATATTTTGGACGTTTTAATCAGTTGACAATGGACAGAGGACAATTGATATATGTTCATATAACCAACATGTTCCAAAATACAATTCAGCTGTTTTAATATTCCAAGTTGTCTATCTTTAGCAGCAATTTTATCTTTATATCAGTATCTGTTCCAGGCAAGGGATTGTTAACAATTAATTTTAAATTAGGACTATCAGAAACATCAAAACTAGCAAACTCAAAAATCATCGTTTCCGCTGCTGGATGCTTTATCTTCTTATGGAATCCAATTTTTGTTTCAACTTCATACTTAGACCACCACAAACTAAACTTTTCGCTCTTTTTCTTAAGTTTTTCAATAAACTCAATAAGCCATAGATCATCAATATATTTTGCCGTTGTTGAACGAAACCTTGCAAGCATCCCTTTTGCATGAAACTCCCAGTCAACAAATAAGCTTTTATACGCATCATTATTAAACATCATCCAAACCATATTTCGCTCACATACATTTATTTTATTAAAATCGCCAAATACAGCACTTGCTGCTTTATTCCAAGAAATAATATTCCATCTTGTGTCCATTATAAAAGATGGACTTAATACTAAGCTATCTAGTACTCGTTGAAGAACTGGAGTTACTATTATTTCACTTGAAGAAATCTCTTCTTCTAATACCTGCCCTGCTAAAGTATAAAGATGGGCTTTCTCTTGCTCATCAAGTAGTAAAACCCTTGCCAAACTTTCCAGTACAGCTGATGACACTTTTATATCCCGTCCTTGTTCAAGCCATGTATACCAAGTTAAACCTATTCCAGAAAGTGCTGCAACCTCTTCCCTTCTAAGACCTGGTGTACGGCGCCTTAAGTCTTCTGAAAGGCCAACCTCCAATGGTGAAATTTTGGCTCTTCTTGTCTTCAAAAAAGCTCCTAGTTCCTTATAATGCTCTCTTTTCATATTAAAACTTCCATTTCTATCCTATTATAATTTATACCAGTACAAATAAGCTTCTGTCACCGCCATAAATAACACGCTAATATATTTATATAACAATAAAATATAAGGAGAAATACTAAAATGAAAATATTATTTTTAAATGGTTCACCTAGAAAAAATGGATACACAGTTAACATAATGAAATGCATAGAAAGAAAAATTAATTCCAAACATTGTATTGAATGGATACATGCATACGATTTAAGGATTAGACCTTGCTTAAGCTGCCTAAAATGCAGACCAAATAAGGAATGTCTTCTTCCTAAGGATGACGCACACATGGTATGGCACAAAATTCACTCTGCTGATGTTTTAATCATTGGTAGTCCCACTTATTTTGGAAATATATCAGGGCAATTAAAGCTGCTTATAGATAGAAACCTAACTGCCTTTGAAAGTATGCCTGCAAGTGGATTAGAACCACCAACTCCTTTGCAAAAAGGTAAAAAAGCTGTTATGGTTACCACCTGTAATACTCCATACCCAATTAGTGAACTTCAAAATCAAGCAAAAGGTACTCTCCAAGCCATCGAAGCAATTTTTAAAGCTGGTGGATACACCATAATTGGAAGCATAATTGGAGATGGTTCTCCTTCTAAAAATGAAATTTCACTAAATATAGAAGAAAAAGCAGAATTCCTTGCGCAACTCCTATAAATCACTTGTATCTATAACAAGATCACATTTTGCTTCAATTTTTAATGAAGAAAAGTAATGTTCCTCCATAGGAATCCACTTGCCTATAAAATTTTGCAGCATTTTTTCTCCATTACGCTTTAAAATACGTTCCTGCTGAACTTTTGGAGCTATAGTCAAAAAAATCTTGTAATCATAAGCCTTTTCTAGTGATTTGTGAAGGCTATATGAACCTTCAATAAAAGTAAGGTTTTTAAACTCTTTATGTATAGGTTCTCTTAGCATTCCTTTTGAACAATCATAAGGCCTATAGGTAACTGCTTCATGCTTTTGTAAACCTCTAAGAACTTCCTCTTTAAACCTTTCATAATGCACATTTCCACCAGGCTCTTGAAGTCTTTTTGGGGTTTTAATATCGAAGGGCAAGAAAAAGTCATCCATATGAAATACGTTGCAAGAAAATCTCTTTTCAAAGAGTTTAGCTAAAAAACTCTTACCACTTGCGCACCTTCCATCAATGGCAATAATCACAGGGGAATTCTTACTCTCTAATTTTTTTACAGCTTCAAAAGCAGGCAAATACTTAGCATAAGTTTTTTCATTTACATCTATTTTCTTGTAAAATTCATTTGGCATAGCTATCTCCTTAAATACTTTGCTTTACTTTAATTAATTATTATAATTAGAGTATAATACTTTATCAATTAATTACAACAGTAAAGTACCCTATGAACTATAGATAAACGCTCAAATACAACTAGACTAAAATAAAAGAAAGCAAATCTAATAATTATCAGATTCACTTTCTTTCATAATTAAAGCTAACCTTTAACAGCACCAGAAATCAAACTTTTTTGTACCTGATTGCTTAAAGGTATATATATTAAAATTGTTGGTAGGGTTGCAATAACAAGTCCCGCTAAAATTGGACCCCATTCAGTAGCATGCTGTCCTGCCATTCCCATGATGCCGACAGTCAAGGTTTCCAATTTAGGGTTGTTTAAAAAAGTATTTGCAAACATCAATTCATTCCAGCTTGACAAGTATGTAAAAATCGCAACGGTTGATAAAGCTGGCTTCAATAAAGGTAGATCAATCTTCATAAAAATTTGATATATATTACATCCATCAATGCACGCAGCCTCTTCTAATTCTTTTGGTATTCCTTCAAAAAAACCTGTTATTATAAAAATCCCCATTGGAAGTGCAAAAGCTACATATGGAATTATTAAAGCCCAATAGGTATTTAATATATTTATCTTTCTTAATATTAAAAATAGAGGTAATAATGTAGAATGTATAGGTACCATCATACCTAGTAAAAATATGCCTAATGTAATTTTACTAAATTTCCACTTCATACGAGTTATAGCGTATGATGCTGTTGCTATAAGAATACTTGAAATAACAATAGTTAAAGCAGTGACAATTACACTGTTTATAAAAAATACTCCTATGTTGCCACTGGTAAGAGCACTGTTATAGTTAGAAACTCTCCATACCTTAGGAAGTCCAAGTACATTGCCACCAAAAATCTCTCCATTGTTTTTAAATGAAACTAGCAGCAACCAAACTAACGGATATAACTGAATTATTCCAACTATAATTAATACTATCATTAAAAGTATACCTTTAATACTTATTTTTTTCTTTGAAGCTGCTTTCAAGGTTACTTTAGACTTCAACTCAATCTGCTCCATAAAAATCCCTCCTATTCCTCATTAAAATTCATCGCCCTTTCTACGCTGAAATGCCTTACGTATTATTAAGGTGAATACTAAGCATTCTACAATAATAAATGTGGACATAGCGCTTCCATATCCATACATGTACTTATTAAAAATAGTATTGTACATCAATGTACTTGGAACCTCACTTGCATGTAGCGGTCCTCCATTTGTTAAAATGTAAATTAAATCGAAGGATTTAAAAGAACCTGTAACTGCAAATACTACACACACTTCTAATATAGGTTTAATAAGAGGAATAGTTATTCTAGTAGCCATATGAAACTCAGAAGCTCCATCAATTTTTGCTGCCTCATATATATCTGGGGAAATAGACTTAATTCCAGCATACATTAAAAGCATATGATATCCTATATATTGCCATAAAATTGGAATAAAAGCTGCACCAAGGGCAGTCTTTCCTTCTGCCAGCCAAGCATGTGATAGTCCACCCAAGCCTATCCCTTTAAGAATTATATTTAACATACCATACTCAGGATGATATATTTTCATCCAAAGCTGACCGATAACTACCGTTGATATTATTACTGGTATAAAATATATAGTTCTAAAGAAGCCTTCACCCTTTACACCTCTAGCTAAAATCAAAGCTAATAAAAGAGATATTGGCAATTGAATAACTACTGAAAGTAAAGCAAGAACAAAAGAGTTCTTTACCGATTTTGTAAAACCATCTGTATTATTAACAAATAAATTTATATAATTCTTTAAGCCAACAAATGTTCCCTTTCCAATTCCATTCCAATTCAACAAGCTATAATATGCTGAAAAAATAATAGGAAGTATAATTATTACGGTAAACACTAGTGCAGCTGGAAAAACAAATAAGAATATTGCTTTTTTATCCTTTAAAATCCTATCCATTACTTAATACCTCCAAGAATTATTTGAATTCTCCTGTTAATTAAATACTATAGATAGACAAAATGGTGTGAATTTAAATCTTTCACGTTGTTTATCTATTATGGTTCATAATTAACAGGAGCTTCATAAAAAAGCTTTATCTACTTTTTATTAATTGCCTGCATTTGCTTTGCAAAATTCTCTGGAGTTATTTGTTTACCAAAAATCTGCGCAACTAAATCCTTATGGGTATCTGCATCTGAACCTGCAAGATAACTATCCCACCAAACAACATTTCCTGTAGCTTTTTTAGCTATGTCATTTACCTGCTTAATAAGTGGATCAAATTTTGATTCATCATCACTTAATTTCCATGCTGATACTCCGGCTCCTGAAGTGGATAATCTCTTAGCTATGTTCTCTGATAAATATTTTGCGGCCTTAGCAGCTTCAGCTTTATGCTGTGTATTTGCATTAACCATGAAGCCAGCAATAGGCCCACCTAAAATTTCATTTTCGTCGCCTTTACCGCCAGTAACGGCTGGAAAATTTAAAGCTTCTACTTTGCCCTTAACTGCTGAACTATTTTGTTCAGTAGAACCTGCAAACCAGCTTCCGTTATAATACATTGGTACCTTTCCTTGAAGGAACGGTACTTCTGATTCATCTCTAGTCAGTCCAAGAGCTGCTGAATCAAATGCCCCAACATCTATAAGTTCCTTTAATTTTGCTGCTGCATTAACAAAAACAGGATTTTCAAATGATGCTTTTTTAGCTAAAGCATCATTGCTTAATTTAGCACCACCTAAGCGAAGTGCTAATGCATCGTAATAAAACATTCCAGGCCATTTATCTTTTTCTCCAACAGCTATAGGAGTTATTCCCTTAGCTCTAAACGCTTTCACTGCATTTACTAATTCGTCATAAGTTGCAGGTATTTTTATACCATTCTTCTCAAACAATTCCTTGTTAACATAGAATATACCTATATCACTGGTATACGGAAGACCATAAACTTTATTATTATAGGTTAAATAATCTAGGGATCCTTTAAGCAATTTATCCTTAGTTCCATCTTTTAAATAATCATCCAAAGGCAAAACCTTACCTGCATCAATAAATGGTTGGGAAAAACCAGCTCCCCATGTGTAAAATATATCTGGAGCTTCATTAGCCGATATAGCTGTTTTTATTTTAGTCTTATAAGCTTCATTTTCAGTTCCCTCTGCCACAATCTGCACATTCGGATTTGCAGCATTCCACTGCTTTACTACTTCCTCTACATTTTTCTTATTTGAGTCAGTATCAGAAGTCCAAATGTGCCAAAATTTCAATGTGATTTTTTTATCTCCCCCAGCACTCGAACCATTAGCAGAACTACTACCACACGCCATAAGAGTTGAAGATAATGCAAGTGTTAGTGCTAATGCTGAAATTCTCTTAAACTTTTTATTCATATGACTTCCCCCATTACTATTTTGTTTTTGTTTACAATAAGATAATATTCCATAAACGTTTTCACTTGAATTGAAAATTTTTACTTTTTCTTTAAATATTTTTACCTGTTTAATTTAGCCTTCCTATATTCGCTAACAGAAACTCCAGTATATCTTTTAAAGCAAGTACTAAAATAGCTAGAATCAGAGAAGCCAACTTTTTCACTTATCTCATATGCCTTGAAATCTGTATTACTAATGAGCATTATAGCTTTATCAATCCTAATCTTGCTCAAATATTCCATAAAATTTATATCCATTTCTTTTTTAAATATCCTGCTTAAATAACTTGGATTAACAAAGAACACCTTAGCTGCTTTAGCTAAAGATAACTGAGAATCTCCAAGATTTAATTTTATGTATTCGATTATGTCATCAATAAGTTTACTAGACTTTTTGCTTTTGTGATAATTTACTATCTCTAAAGCTTTAGAACTAATATCTGTTACATATTTTTTGATATCTTGAATCGTATCAAGCTCAAATATACTTTTATATATATTATACTTTTTCAGGTGAAACTCTTCCGCATCTCTATTAAACTCCTTTAGAACTTCAAAAATTATAGATATATAGCCAAAAGCATATTCCTTTATAGTATTTTTAGACATACCTATAAGCATATCTTTTTTTTCAAAGATATCATCTATAATACCCTGTACCTTTTCTTTTGAACCAGATAAGAAATATACTTTAAGCTTATCATCAATCTCAATAGATGTGTTCACGTGATTTTCTGTACATAAACTTATATTGCTATATTTTATTATGGAATCCTGACCCATAATTAATCTATAATTTATGGCCTCCAACGCTTCCTTATACGACTCCTTTATATTTTCTATACCAATTTTAGTACTACCAATTCCAATACAATAATACAGCTCAAATTTATCGAAAATATTGTCTTTTAAATCTTGAGCTGCTCTTTCAAGTACATTTTTCTCACTGTTATCTATAATAACTATTCTATAATCATCATCCAAAAAAATATTTATATCATCGTATTTCTTTAAACTATCCTTTAATTTGTCCAATATCTTAGTTTCATAAATTGTCTCCTTCTTTGAATAGTTATCATGATACTTTAATATTAACTCCATAGCTGCTACCTGAAATTTACTATGCTTAAACTTAAAATTTAAATAATCCATTTGCCTTTTTACTTCATCAATATTCATATCTAAATGAATAAGACTATTAAAAAGTCTTTCTCTTAAAAAGGGTAAGCTTTCAGCAAATTGTTTCTTAAGATTAATATACTCAGAGACAACTTCACGTTCATTTTCTATTTCTTTTTTTACCTTTAAGGCTGTCTTAAGTACTACCTCATCATTAATAGGTTTCAATAAGTAATCCTCAATTCCAGCTCTAATGCTCCTTTGTGCATACTTAAAATCATCATAACCTGAGATAACCACTACCTTGATTCTAGGATACTTTTTCTTTATAAAATCGGCACACTCAATGCCATCCATATTAGTCATACAAATATCCGTAAAAACAAGCTGCGGCCTATATCTATCAATTACCTCTATTGCCTCTTCCCCAGATGAAGCCTCTCCTACAATTTCCATGCCAATAGAATTCCAGTCTATACATCTTTTCAGCAATTTTCTTACTAGGTGCTCATCGTCAACAATTACAACTTTAACAATATTACTTTCCATCATTACCCTCCTCACCTATAGGAATACAAATTGTAACCTTTGTTCCTTTTCCAAGCTTACTTTCTACTTGAAAATTGCTTTTACTATTATAAAAAATATTTAACCTTTCCATAGTTCCATGCAGGCCTATCCCCCCAGCATTATGCTCTTGTATATTTATAAGTGTATCCGTGCTCATTCCAACACCATCATCTTCAACTACAAGTTCAATGCAATCTTTTTTAAGTAAAGTTCTTACAAATATGTTGCCTCCTCTTCTCGTAGGCTTTATTCCGTGATATATTGCATTTTCTATTAAAGGCTGCAGAACTAACCTTAATATTTTATATTCATTAGCTCTTTTATCTATATCCATATGAACGCTAAACATATTATCATATCTTATTTGTTGTATCGTAAGATAACTTTTAACTGTTTGTAATTCTTCCCGAATGTATATAACCTCTCTTCCATTACTAAGGCTTGTCCTATAAAAATTCCCTAATGCCTTTATAATTTCATACACCTCATTATTTCTTCCATCTAATGCCAAACAACTTATGGCATCAAAAGAATTGTAGAGGAAGTGAGGTTTTATTTGAGATTGCAGCACATCTAGTTCAGCCTTCCTTTTTATCTTTTGCTCCTTCACAATTTGTTCTATTAAATTCTCTATTCTGCAAATCATGGTGTTGTATACATCCTTTAGCTTTCCAATTTCATCATTTCCTGTACTTACACTTACCTTCTTAAATTCGCCATTTTCAACTCCTATCATAGATTTTATTAGCTTGTCTATAGGTTTCGTTATGCTGTAGGATATTAATATTAAACCTAATAGGCACATAATACCATTTAGTATAAGCATATTAAGTATAATTGTCTTATATATATTGGATTGATTTGAAAGCTCCTTAAAAGGCACTATACTAATTACTTTCCAGCTTAGGTTATTTTTCAAATAAGATATAATATAATCATTTCCTTTTACTTTCTTAATATAGTAATAGTGACTTCCTTGTACTTTATCTTCAATACAATATTCAGATAAATTATTATAATGAATAATATTATTGTTATTCTCATCCCTAAGCAAAATATTAGTGCTTCCTTGCCTTGTAATATTATTAAAAGAATTTACAATTGCTTCTTCTGGTATATTTACTATCATTGTTCCTATAGGCTTCTGAGTATCTAAATCATTTATAACTCTCATAATTGATACATAATTTTCGTCAGGTTCATTAAACAGACCCCCAGCGTTAAGTTTTATTATAGCTCCTCCCTTTGCCTTAAAAATTTCATCATACCACTTAGTTTGTTTTATATCTTCAAGATTGAAAGACTTATATGATTTTTTATCCACAAAGTATCTATTTCCGTAGTTATCAAATATATAAACAGAAGATATAAACATATTTGATTGTATAAATTCTGTAAGGTATCTGTTGGTAGCAATTTGGCTATCATAATTAAAACCATTGTATCCACTGCGCAAAACATTTTGAAGTCCTTGATTGGACAGTATAATCTTTGATTCATTATTAACTGTATACATAAGCACGTCCAAACTGGAATCTATTGTTTGCAAGGTCTGAAGAGCCATTTCACTTACCTTACGTGTCATTATCCTCTTATTTATCTCATAATATATAAAGGTGCTGAAGGATATTGATAATACAGATAATATAAGATAACATACTACTATTTTTGTACCTATTTTAAAGTTTTTAAATTTCTTAATTAATTTTTTCATATTAATACTCTCCAATACACAAGACTCTATTCTGTTTTAATATGGCAATATCCTTTAAAAGCTTTATTTACCTAAAAAAGTAAAGCTTTTCATCGATGTAATCCATTATATCACAATTTTTTAATTAAATTCAATACACTATAAAAAAGCACTAATCACCGAAGATTAGTGCTTTCTAAAGATAAACCATCTTGAAACTAGAGACTTTAATCCAACTGTCACCATTATATCCTAACTAATATCTCATTTATAGCTTCACTTACCTCTTTTCTTTTGCTGTAAACCCATTCTGCATCAAATTCTAAATTAAATATCTTAGAAAATGAATAATACATATTTATTTTTTGGTAGTATATTTCTAAATTATCTAGATTACCTTCAAAACACTGAGGTTTAAATAGAACATCATGCTTACTTATAAATAACTCATCTACATAACCCAAAAATGTATTCATAAGTTCTTCTCTTGATACATCAAATGGAACCTTGAGCAAATCCCACTGTATTTCTTCTTTTAGTCTATACTTCTTTATCTTATCTAAAATTATTATGTATTCACTAATGTCCATTTTAGTATAGTAGTTCAGCTTTTCTTCCCTAGTACTCCACAAGGCTAATTTTTCGCTTAAAGGCAATCCCTTAATTTTAAGTATGGCATCAGATGGTCCAATAACTGCTTTTTCTATATCACTATCTAAAACTTCTAGCCTATCTCTAATAAAATCTTGAGTGTCTCCAACACTTGCCACATATCCTACATCGTAAATTCCAATTCGACCTGCACGTCCAGCTATCTGCTTTACTTCCTGTGAAGTTAATTCTCGTATTTCTTCTCCGTCAAATTTTTTTATAGTGACAAAAATAATCCTCCTGATAGGCAAATTAACTCCCATACCTATTGCATCGGTAGTTACTAAAACCTTTGTTTCCTTATTTATAAATTGCTCATACTGCATTTTTCTAACCTCAGGTGGTAAATCTCCATATATTACACTAACTTTGATACCTTTAGTAGAATAATTCTGGGCTATTTCAAGTACTCTCTTTTTAGAAAATACTACAACAGCATCACCAGCTTTAACATCCTTATAGTTAAAGCTTTTATTCTCAACTTCCAGTGGAATAGCTCTTTTGTATTCCTTAATTTCATAGTCATCTCTACAGTCTTTCAAGATTGTCTCCAAAATTCCTCTAGCATTAGCTGCTCCACATATATGAATCTCACTGCACTTTAAGCCAAGAAGGGCTCTGCTCCATGCCATTCCCCTTCTTTCATCTTTAATCATTTGAATTTCATCTATAACGGCTATGTCATAATATTCGCTTAAATTAACCTTTTCTATTGTACAAGAAATATGTGTTGAGTCCGGTTTTAATATCTCTTCTTCTCCAGTTAATAAGTCACAAACTACGCCCTCATTATTTAGTTTTTCAAAATTCTCTAAAGCTAATATTCTAAGTGGCGACAAATATACTCCCTTTTTTGCTGTTTTAAGACGTTCTACAGCATTGTAGGTTTTTCCTGTATTAGTATCACCTAAATGAATATAAATTTTTCTGTGCATTTTTCTGGTTTCAGTATATTCATCCTTAGGATTTTCCGGGAACTTTTCTTCAAACTCTTTGGCGATTAACCTTGGTATATGATGTTTAGTGAGTACCGTCATAAAACCTGAATTTAAAAAAGCATTATAATTTCCTTTTATAACCTCTCCAAAATCAAAATCCGTACCATTTTTCTTATTATAATAATCAAGCATTCTCCTAGAAGTTTCCTCTAGAAGTTCTTCATAACTGTCATATATATCTTTAAAATCTCTAAAGCCTTCCCTTTCCATCTCCTTTAACTTTCTCAATTTCTTTCTTATTGCTGACTCTTGTTCTACAAGTGCTCCTGGTTTTGAATGATATACTATTTCTTCAATTTGATTAAATTGACTTTTTATCTTTTTAAATTCCCTTTGTGCTCCATTTTTTTTCATTTATCTTCCTCCATATGACCCCATTTAAATATACAAATAATTCCAATACTAGGCTGTACTTTAAATGAATTTAAAAATAAACACTCATTTAAGGCAAAGCCTAATATAATTATAAATATTATTTCAATATAAAACTATATCTAAATAAGCTGTATGGTAGTAAGGCTAAGATGTGATCGAAATCAGCTTATTAATTATTCATAATTTTGAGACCTGTTAATTCTTTCTTTTCCCACTCAGTTAAATCATCAAAGGTTCTAAATACAAAGCCTTGGCTTTTCAAATATTTTATTATGCCTGGAAGTGAATCCACCGTAAAATATTTATAATAGGTGTCATGCATAAGTACTACTGCAAACTTTTTATCTTTGCACTGAGTTCTAATATTATTTTTAATCTTTTCAACTGGTACTACGTGACTATCTGCATCACCAGAGCAAACATTCCAATCAACATAATTTATTTTACCCTCAGATAGCTTACCCTTTATAGCGGTCAAAACGGATTTACTCAAAAAATCATTAGTAGAGCCTCCGGGAAGTCTAACATATGGAATAGGATCTTTTCCAGTTATGTTTTTTATAGAGCTTTTACATTTTTCATAGTCCTCTTCATATGAGGATAGATTCCTATATATCTTTTTATAATCATGTGAGTAGCAATGTGTTCCTATAGACATACCACTGTCACTTAGTTCTTTTAATACAGCAGGATTTTCCTCTGCTTTTATCCCAACAACGAAAAAAGTAGCCTTTATATTATTGTCCTTTAATATTTTTAATATTTTTCGTGTATTATTGGGCGAAGGACCATCATCAAAGGTTAGAAAAACTTCCTTATTCGGATTATTATATCTGTTTTTGTTTAAATCATATCCATACACAGAATTGCCTAAGAAAAAAGTCACTAAAATAACAATTATAAAATTAATAAATACACAATTTCGTCTCATCTCATTACCTTCTTTTGTAAAATAATATCAAGCTATTTTCACTCTCTATAGCATATTATTAGCTTAATAACGCAAAACTATTATGGATATTTATTGAACTTTAAAAAAATAAGCTGTTGTAAAAAATTACAACATGATATAGATAGACAATTGGCAATTGGTAATTTGAACCTTTTAGCTTGTCTATCTTTATATAGATGATATAATATACTTTAAGCAGATAAAATGGAGGAACTTCTATGAATATTAAAGTATTATGGACAATATCTGACAACATGGGTACTGCAGCAGATTTGAAAATGCTTAAAGATATTAAGCACATGAAGGTAGATGTGATTACAGCAGATAGAGAAGATAAGGTTTCTCTAGGCTTTGCTTTGACTGGTAAAAAATATATAGTACCCAGCGGAGCTTCTGCCGATTATATAGAAAGTATAAAAAATATATGTAAAAAAGAGGGTATAACTACTTTAATACCTCAATACGGAGATGAATTAGTTCCATTATCCCGCAATATACCACTGTTTGACGGCCTAGGCGTAAAGATAATTACAACATCGGATACTGAAAAACTTAGTATTGCTAATAATAAAATAGCCTTATATGACTACTTTACTGAAAGCAATTTTATTCCTCAATATAGACGTGCATGTACATTAAATGAAATAGAAAAAGCTATATTTGAATTAGGCTATCCTAACAAAGCAGTCTGTTTAAAACCTGCAGCATCAGAAGGTAGTAAGGGCTTTCACATAATAACCAATGAAAAAATAGATATATTAAATGAAAGACCAGGAACCGCCAAAATACGATGGGAAGTATTAAAAAGCCAATTGGAGCAATATAGTAAGCTTCCAGATATTCTTATTATGGAATACTTACCCGGCACTGAATACAGCGTGGATTGTGTGTGCAAAAATGGTGAAACAATTGTATGCATTCCTCGCCAGAGGGTTGAAACCTCTATGGGTATAGCTATTGAATCTATCATAGAAAAAAATGACGAACTCATAGCTATATCAAAAAAAATAGTTAAGGCTTTAAACCTTTCCTACAACATAAATATACAATTTAAATATTCAAGGGAAGGACTGCCTAAATTAATAGAAATAAATCCTAGAGTATCTGGTTCTCTTGTAACCAATTTAGGTGCTGGCATAAACATGCTTGAAGTAGCTTTAAACTTGGCCTATGGACTACCTCTCCCAGACCTAAATATAAAATGGGGTGCCAAAATGCTTAGATATTGGGATCAGATATTCATGGAAAAATAATTTGCGGGGCTGTCACATTAAATATATTCAGTCATGGTTTTAAATTTTACGAACTAACTTAATCATTGTACAGTTCACAATTCACAGTAAAGGAATAAAAAGATTATAAATATATAGTTTTAGATTTTTTGAAGCGATAGCGGATAAAAATCATCCTTCACTGTCCTCTGTCAATTGTACTCTATACTCTAAGCAAAATCTTACACTTACGGGATAAGTTTGGTGTTAGTCATTTCAAACATTCAAGTTGTCTATCTATATTGCCGTCCTTCACACATTAATTTTAAACTTATAATTATAGCCATAATACATGAATAGACTACACACAGCAAGTATGGAATATTACTCCCGTGATTGTATTCAGGAGTTATTAAAAGAACATTGGCAAACATATTTTCTGTAAAATGCCACAAGGACACTGGAATAATATTTCCCTTTGATTTTTTAGTAATCCAGTAGTAGCCAAAGCTGTCTGCAATACAACCAAGCCAAAATAATATGAGTGGTGCTGACATAGTTCCCAGCCAAAAGAAATGATAATGCCACAATGCCCAAATGGTTCCCAGAAGTATAGGTGCTAATAAATATCCAAGTGGCTTGTCCAATCTCTCTTGTAAAAATCCTCTCCAACCAATTTCCTCTGCAATTAGGGACCATGCTATTATTAGAAGCTTTTTTACAGTAATTCCTTTCATAAACGTAGTATTACTGGCAAAAACACACCACGTTAATTTTGCGGCAACAAGCAGCACTATTGGTATCATTACTCCAAGCAAAACATAATTTACTTTTATATTTTTAATATAACATTTCTTCAAAAATTTCCGTATACCAATTTTTACATTAAAGATTGAGGTTACAATTATTGCTGAAAGTGTTGGTGCTGCTGCCTCAATACCAAACAATATAAAATTTATAATCCCAGACTTAAATACCCCTTTCTCCAAAAGAACACATATTAGCGGAAGTCCGAATGCAAAGATTAAAAATAAAACAATGCTATTCTTAGTATTTTTATTTCTCACGTTAACCTCTTTTCCTCCTAATTCCATATATTTTAAACTTCAAACTCTAGACCACCAAGACTTGTATATGAATTAGGAAAAGTTTCTCTTGCATTTAATTCCGCTTCAGTTCTATCTTTAAAATCAGAATACATTAATATTAGCTTTTGTACAGTATCCATAGTTAGCTCAGAATCAAAAACTTTAAAATTACCGCATATTACATCTACAGGAAAGCCCCATCATTCTATCTCTAGCATTTTTTCAATAATTTTATCTGACAAGCTGTTTTTCATATAATTTGAACCAATCAAGCCCATGTTCTCCATAGCCCAAATCAACTGTATCAACATACTTAAAGCCGCACTTTTCATATAGCTTAATTGCAGGCATATTTTTTTCATAAACATCCAGTCTAAGAGCTTTAGCATTATTCATAATAGCATGCTTAGTTGCAAAATCCATTAACGCTTTACCTACTCCGCACTTTAAAAAGTTTGGATGAACTGCAAAGGTATATATAACAAAAACATCCGAATAATCAGATTCAAAGCTCCATTTAACCTTGTAATATGCCTCTTCAGGTTTGTGCCTTAATATAATAGAACCAGCTATTCTTCCATTACACCTTGCCACATAAAGAGCATTTTCTTTAATACCATTGGCTGCATCTTCTCTAATAGGATATATACCTTTTATCCATCCAGGATAATTTATTCCTTCTGCTAAATAATCATTTAAGTCATTATAAAGCTGTTCCAATTCATCTATATCATTCACTGTTCCTACTTCAACAATTAAATCCATTTTTTTAATTCCATCCTATATATTTAAATTTGAAAATACATCATAAATTTTATTTGCTTAATAAAGCTTATTTGAGAACTATTTTAAAAATAAACAACATAGAACATTAAAATTATCATTTGTAAATTTATAGTTGTAAACCATAATTTGTCAAATACTACAGTTAAGGGTTTTACCTGCAGTAAAAAGCTATGGATAAACGTGGTATTCACAATTTAAATCTTTCACGTTGTCTATCTATATAAATTTGTTATGTGCGGCTTTTTTCTGAGCACAGACTATTGACATAGTATTTACACCTAAAAGACCTGCAACAGCTTCACATTTTGCCATAAACAAATGAAACACATTGTTTCTATCTATTTCACTTAGGCTTTCATAATTCCCCTGCCCTTTTGCTATTACTACATCTGCCTCATAAAATTTTTCTTTAAATTCACTGCTTACTCTACCCATAACAGTTCCCAAGGAGCCATCCCCATTTTCAATCACCTCAGCTACCTCATGCATGTCCACCATTTTTGCATCTTCAAGTGTAATATCATTAACTATGACTTTCCCTCTTACTGCAAAATATACTTTAATACCTGGAAATTGATTTTTTATGTACTTTATAAATAACTTATCCAAACATATTTCTCCACAATTATCGCCCAAATACATAAGTATTTTAGCATTCTTTAAACTTTCATATAAGCTTCTGCTATCATCAACAACGAGCTTTGTTTTTTCAATATTCCTTAATTTTTCTTTAAGTACATTTACATCAAAGCTATGCTTAGCTTCGAAATCAATTAGATTTCCCGTTATGGCAAGCTTAAGTGCTGTATTAAATTTGTCATTTGAATTGTAAATCATTTCTTCGATTTCCTTCATCATTTTTAGAACTTCTCTGTTATAATATTTCTTTATCTCATCATAAGGATTATCATCTTTTATATGTCTAATTATAATTTGCCATATTTCTCCTGCAATCTCTGGATTGCATTTATTATAGTCAACATCGCTTAAATAATTAAGAGCTTCTTTCATTAATTCTTCTTTTCCATGCCTATCAAGCTCTGACAATTTCATAAGCTTATTTACTTGGTTAATATTACAGTTAATACAATTGAAATTTAACTTCATAATTATAATGCCTCCTAATATGATTGTTCATTAATTGCACATGTTTGGTTACTTTATACATAGCAAGATCAATAGCCTCATTATACCATTGGTGCCCATAATTACAATTACTAATGATAGAATTTAATAAAGCAGGAGAATCGCTACTACCTCTAGCTTCTCCTGCTTTATTCTTTTTGAAACATTCAATCTCTATAAAAATGAACATTAAAGTTACATTTATCTCCTCGTGTATAATTACGTGTAAATTCAATAACCCGATCCTTCTCATCATAACTTGTACATTCAAAGAGCATAACCGATAAATTAGAATCTATTCCAAGCATACGTGCATCTCTCTGATCAAGTTGAGTTAAATCGAGGGTCTGGAAAGCTCTTTCTATTTTAATACCATAAAAATCATATACTTCATAAACAGAGAAAACTCCAAGATCAATACCTTCAAGTTTAGGAACTATGTATTTGGGTATAAAAATTTCCTCTAGTGAAACAGGGACATCATCTGCTAGGCATATACGCTTTATGTAGTAAATTTCATCTTCTGGTTTAATTCCAAAAATTAATGAATACTTATCTCCTGCTTTCCTCAAGATTTTGGTAAGCACCTTAGTGCAAGGTTTAGTATTTTTTTCCCTCATAGTTTGAGTAAATCCACCTAAAATCTCTAAATCCCTCTCAACTTTGTTACCTACAACATATACGCCTTTCCCTTGCACCCTCTTTAAAATACCCTCATTTACAAGAGCGTCAATTCCATTTCGCACGGTCATTCTGTTTATACCATAAGTTTCAGCCAAATCATTTTCTGATGGGATCGCCATACCAGGCATATATTCGCCATCCTCAATTTTGTTGCGAATTACCTCTCGAAGCTGCAAATAAATAGGGGACTGATAATTGATTTCTTCTTTACTCAAACAAGGCACCTCCATACTAAATTTTTAAGCAAGCATTACCAAGCACCACTGTACTTAAGTGTATTAGTCGCACTTTCTGAAACCATATGCATGCACTCTTTTAATCCTTTTTCTACAAAGGTTACAATCACAAGCCTATAAACCTTCTTCTGCATTTTTTCATGCATTCACTGATAAATTCCTCATCGCCTTCATCGCAGGAAAAGAAAACATATTCCACATCATAATCTTTAAGTATTCTATCTTAATTAATGTAGTGTTTCCGCGTAAAACTTTTATATGTGAGGTATCACTGACTTTTCCATCAGAACCTCTAACATTATTTTAACATATTTATAGTCTCCCACAACACCAGTATAAGAAGCTTCTCCGCCAAGTTTACTGGGTTAACACCTGTAAATGTCTGATTAAGGCTTTCATATACATCCTGCAATTATCTCCAACCACAGCAAGTTTCATATTTTCCCTACTTCTGTTTTAATACGCTAGCAAATCTTACCTTATCTGACCTTACAATGGATTTAAAATACTCCACAGGTTCTTCCTTCTCATCATAAACAATACCTGTAAGATAAAAAACTGCTTGACCAGGCTTGATGTTTAAAAGCTCTGCCTCATACTCAGTAGCGTAGGCAATTCCAACCCGCTCTTCTCCCTTCATTATTTGTATTCCGTATTCCTTCTCAAAAACCTCATATAAAGACTCTCTAGAAAAATCATGAAGCTTGAGCTTTTGAAAATGCTTAGCATCTATAAATGAATTTTCAATGGTTACGGGCTCCTCACCTATATAACGGAGACGGGTCAGTACATATACATTATGTCCCAAAGGTACATGCAGCTTTTTAGTAGTTTGTTTATTGCTCTCTATCATATCAAGCGACAATATCCTGTCCGCATAAGACTTTCCATTATCACTTACTTCTTTAGAAAAAGATCTCAAGCCCTGAAGGTTTCTTACTAATTTGGGCTCAGCAACATAAGTCCCTGAGCCTTTCTTTTGATATACCTTTCCTTCTACCACTAATCTTTGTATAGCAGAACGAAGAGTTGACCTATTAAATCCCCACATTTCACATAGGTCCCTTTCAGAGGGAAGCCTATCATGTGGTGCTAATTTATTTTCAATTATATAATACTCAATTTTTTCAATAGCCTCATCCCGAGAACGGTTTCCATTCTTTTCACCCATTGAATTTCCTCCTATCAGTTCTTTTGTAGGCATTTTTTTATTCAAGTATTATAATATCACACCTATAAAAATTGGCAATATAAATATTAATACTTCATAATTCCACCGTAGCAACGTCTTCCATAAAGATTGTGATTCTTACTTGTTGCTAAATAATCATTTAAGTTTCAGGGTGGTTTGCTTTCATTTCAGTAATGAAATTATTTCTTCACCTTTTCTAATCTTACCTATTCTAGGGAAAATATACTTACAAACATAATCATGCTCTTCCTTTGTTGAAGCTGTCATTGCATCTTCAATAAAAATTTGATTCATATAGCATTCATTATAAGCAATGCACTGGTAATAAAAAATGCATATCTAATTCCAAAATAAGCAGCTATTTGTCTCCCTAATATAGCACCTCCAAACGTGCTTAAATATATTGCAATATGCTTTATAATACAATAATAAACTATAAATTATAGTTTGATAAATACTTCTTATAATGTTAAACTATCCTTAAAGCACGGTTACAAGGAGTGATACTCGAATGCAAAAAAGAAATTTAACTAAAGAAAAAATTATACAAGTTACTTTTTCATTAGCTGATGAAATAGGCCTTGATCAAGTTACCTTCCAAAAAATCGCAGAGAAACTTGGCATAAAGTACCCATCTTTGTATAATCATTTCAACAATATGGATGATCTTAAAATCAAAATGACAATATACTTTTTGACTAAATTAAATTTAGAAATAATGCAAAGATTAATTGGTAAAAGTGGTGAAGCTGCCATAAGAGAATTCGCTTTTACCTATAGAGATTTTGCTTTTGAAAATAAAACTGCTTACGAGTTATTCTTAAATATAAAAAGTACCAAAAATGAGGAAGTGTATCTTTTAGCAAAACAAACTACTGATATTATTAATAAAATTCTAAATTTCTATGTCAAAGATACAACCGAATTAATTCATAAAAATCGTGCATTAAGGAGCCTTTTACATGGTTTTGTTTCTTTAAGCTCCTTTGGATATTTTCAAGGCAAAGCAAATTTAGAAGATAGCTTTAAAATAATGATTGATGATTTTATTTTATTAATCTCAAAAAGCGGCAATATAAAAAAGAAATAACCTGCACCATTAATAAAGATAATTTACTGTATTACCTTTATTAATGGTGCAGATTATTTTTTACTTTTTTCATACATAAATATAAATACTTTAAGTTCTTAGACTCTTTACCCCTACTTACATCTACTCTCAAACACACATAAGGTATTAGGATGAAGCCATAAAATTGAAGCTGGTAAACTGCAGCGTACTTTTTTCTCTAAAAATCCATTAAACGCTTCAGTTTTTTCGTCTCCTGCTACTATAAATAAGATTTTTTCTGAAGCCATAATTTGAGAAACTCCAATTGTAATACCGTAATTTATCGAAACATTAGTAGCCTTTAACATATCGTGAGTTTTGGTTTTACTGTCTATCTTTACTACATGTGAAAAAGGCTCAAGATATTCTCTTGGTTCATTCAAGCCTAAGTGTCCGTTTTTTCCTAAACCAAGTATACATAAATCAATAGGACCATACTCCTTTAAAAACTCATCAATTTTCTTACATTCACTTTGTCCATCTTCTGCACCACTGTTAAAGCCTATATAATTTTCAGCCGAAATGCTTAAAGGCTCTAGAAAATTTTTTCTCACATAAAATTCACTAGTGCAAGGATCTTCTGCCTCTACTCCAAACCAATCATCAAGCTTTAGTATCCTTAATTTTGAAATATCAATATTTTCTTTAATAACCCTTTCTATAAAAAGCTTATAAGCAAGAGTTGGTGAACCTCCTGATGCTAGACAAAATAGTGCATTAGGCTTTTCCTTTACACATTTCACCATAGCTTCTGCACTTATTTCACTAAGCTTTTCATAGTTCTCTGCTTCAACTAATTCAATTCCTTTTTTCAAATTACTTCCCCCCCAATATTAATTTTTATAGCCCTAGTATTCCAAAGCTATAACCTGCTATACCAAGCACCATAAGTACAAGCATACAAATCAAAGGCGATACTTTTTTCTTTAAAGCTAAGCACACTATAAAAGTTACAACTAAAGGCGCAAGATTTGGCATTATAGCATCCATCTGTTGTTGAGCTGTAACATTTACAAGCTTTCCATCCTTTATATAACTGTACATTGTGACTACAATATTAACTTTAGTAAGCTTAGCTACAAGTCCACCTATAATAGTGTAAGCCAATACTGTCATTATATTTTTAAGTCTTGGCATAAAATTTTTTATATTTGCTATGATATTCACACCTTTTTCATAAGAAAAAAGCAAAACGTTATATCTCATAAGCAGCCTAATTGCATTTATTGACAGAAAAAACATTATAACTCCTGACACATCGCCTCTTATTGCTATTCCAGCACCAACTGCTGCTAAAATTGGCCTTATAGTTCCCCAAAATATCGGATCACCGATACCAGCAAGTGGACCCATCATAGCAATTTTAACCTGTGCAATATCTCTTTCATCTAGCTTTTCTCCTCTAGCTCTTGCTTCTTCCATTGCAATATTAACGCCTAATATAATAGAAACAAAAAATGGATGTGAATTGTAATACTCCATACTTGCCATTACAGCTGGCTTAAGATCTTCTTCTTTT
The DNA here is from genome assembly GCF_045310695.1 of Clostridium neuense. NCBI lineage: Bacteria > Bacillati > Bacillota > Clostridia > Eubacteriales > Clostridiaceae > Clostridium > Clostridium neuense. Next base: position 42,285 of record NZ_JBJIAA010000019.1, on the reverse strand, counting down.
TTGTATAATTTTTTTAATATAGGCATAATACAAAAGCAATAACATAAGTTTTGAAGTCGTTCATAATTCCAGGATACTTGAAAGATTTGAGTTCTTAAAAATACCCTCATTAAATCCCTTTTAGATATCTTAATATTACTTTTACTGCTTTGAACTTCAGTTTCTACCTTTTTAACTCTTCTTTTATCTTCTTTCAAAATTAAAGAGGTTATGTGATAATACACTACAGCAAAGCTCATTCCAATCAAGGTTAAAGCAAATATAGTTACATCTGAAAAAGTTATTATTATGAAACCAATAAAAAAGAATGGAAGTAGTTCTTTGACACTTAAAAGGTTTAAAATCATAGCATATCCAACAATGACCAAAAATCCTGATGATATCTGTAAGCCTGAAGTAATTTGTTTTGGAATTGAATTTAAAAGTTCCTGTACTAAAGATGCATTTGCAAAATATCCTATGATTAACGCTGGAATTGATACCCTTAAAGCGCTTGGAATTGCTGCTAAAAGATGTGCTGTTGTCACTCTTGAGAACTTTCCCTTTTCTACTCCTATTTCTGCAAAATGCATTAGAGCAATGTCAATTGTTCCCTTCTCGATTATCTGCAAAAATTGACCTGCTACAGCTAAAGGAATTGCTATGCTTATTGCCACCCCTGCATTTTGTCTTCCAAGTATTTCAAGTATAGCAACGGTTATTCCTGCAAGAGCCGGATCTGGAGGCACTGCAGCACCTATTGTCATCCAACCTAGTGCAATAAATTCCATAGATGCACCAGCCATAACTCCTGTCTTTAAATCACCAAGGGCAAGACCTGTTAAAGTACCTGCAATTAATGGTCTATGAGTTTGAAACTCTTCACATGAAGAATCTATGCCGGAAATAGAGGAAAATATAAATAAAAGAATCGCTTGAAAGGTAGACATGGCATCCTCTCCTATACTAAATGTACTTCAACAAATTTGTACTTGTATCTGTAGGTAATATTCTTATTTCTAGCAAAATATCCTTCTCTGTTATTTTCTTTAAGGCATTAATCTCTATTTCATCTGCATAAACCGAAGTACTTAAACGCTTTCTTCCCTTTTTAAAGGACATTCCTCCTATGTTTACACTCTCTAATACTCCGCCTTTATTCACAAATTCAAGTAATTCAAAGGGATTTCCAAAAATCATCATTAAGTCTTCGTATTCAATCTCTTCGGCGTAAATTTCAAGAGCGCTGTCAACATCACAAAATAACACCTTTATGTTTTCAGGGGTAGACATTTCAATAACAGTTCTCCTCATTTCATTATTTGCAGCTTCTTTATCAACTACCATTATTTCACTTATATTTTCAATGGTACACCAATTATTTATAATAAGTCCGTGCACTAATCTGTCATCTAATCTTACTATCTTCAGCAAAGATATCCTCTCCCTATTGTTTAAATTTTACCTTTAGCTTCATTTAAGGATTTAAACTTTTTACTTACGTTTATAATACCATTTTTACCGCTCATTATAGCTATTTCTGAAACTTCCTCTAAACTTTTATTTCTATGCGGTAAAATGTGCAAAAGCATAGGCATATTTAAACCTGTAATAACATTTATATTGGGATTGCTTAGCTGCATCGAGGTTGCATTATAAGGTGTACCTCCTAATAAGTCTACAATAATAAGTATTTTTTTTAAATTCAAAGCCCTAACCGCATCATTTATTTTAATTTGCAGGCTTTCCAAACTTTCATCTTGTCCAAGACAAATTGCTTGAAGCTTTTCCTGCTTTCCATAGACCATTTCAACTGATTGTATCAGTGATTTTGCATATGGACCATGAGATATTGCAATTATTCCAATCATATTTAATACACTCCTATTTGTCGAGTTTAAATCTAAGTCAACTAATTAAATCACAAGAAACCACTATAATTATATTAAATCTACTATGGATAATTGTAAATCCTTTTAATCTTCCATGCGCTTAATCACTTACAATCCTAAAGTTTACTTGCTGCTGCCTTATCAATAATAAATGTAACATCTTTATGAAGCTGAAGTATTGAAGCTGGCACCTTAGGGTCTACCTTACCCTTAATAGTTTTTTCCACAGCTTCAGCTTTTCCCTCTCCACTTGCTATAAGCAAAATTTTCTTTGAATCCATAATAGTTTTTATTCCCATGCTTATTGCTTTTTTAGGTACACTTTCTTTATCTTTAAAAAACCTAGAGTTTGCTTCTATTGTTCTTTCATCAAGAGTAACGAGATGAGTTCTAGTTTCAAAGTTTACATTCGGCTCATTAAAACCAATATGTCCATTAGCACCAATGCCTAAAATTTGAATGTCTACTCCGCCCTCTTTTTCAATTTCACTTTCATACCTTAAACATTCTTCTTCTATATTTTTTGCATTTCCATTAGGAATATTCACATTTTCCAATGGTACATTAATATATTTAAATAAGTTATTCATCATAAAATAATGATAACTTTGCTCATTCTGTTTTTCTATTCCATAATATTCGTCCAAATTAAAAGTTTTAACACTTCCAAAATCTATTTCTTTTTTATTGTACAAATCAATTAGTTCCTTATAGGTTCCTAGAGGAGTGCTGCCAGTTGCGAGCCCTAAAACACTCTTTGGATTTAAAGTAACTTGACTTGATATAATTCTTGCAGCCTTACTGCTCATTTCATCATAATCCTTAACTATAATTATTCTCATTAAAGTACACCTCCTAGTATATTAATTATGAAGTAATATCATTTTGGAATATTAAATAAAATTAATAAATCTAAGCATCAAATTGTCAAAATCTTAAGAGCTTTCAATAACTCGCTAAAAAAATGCTCAAACAAATTGAAAGCTCTAAAGCTTTTAACAATTTGCCACTAAGATTTATAAAATTTTATTTAAACTATTCCTTCAATGCTATTACTTCACCAGACACAAAATCAAGGAAAATTTTTCTCCGTTTCCCTACGAAAAATTAGCTGTAAATACGGTTAATCAATATAAACGAATAGCAATATATGGTACAGAAATTTAATTAAGCAAAAAGATTTATGCCTAAAATTCCGTAGGTACGGAGGAATTTTTTCCTTGCACCTATGGTGGGAGCCAAGTAACAATGCTGAAGGAACGGTTTAAAAAAATTCTAATAAATCTTGGCTCAAAAATCATAAAATACTTAGAGTTTTAAATCTGTCTGAGCCATAAGCGAGTTATTAAAAACTCTTAGGATTTTATGATTTTTGAGGCTTAGATTTATAGAATCTTTTTAATGTGACGAAGCATTGTTACTTCGCACTTTTTATTAAATGCCTTCACTAGCTTCTTCATTAATAGAATTATTATCAGTAAACTTCTTAACAAATCTTCCTGTAGAATTTTTGCTAGAATTTATTACAAAATCAGCAAGTGTACCTATATCCATAGTATCTTTTTGAAATATAGCCTCTATAATCGATCCTACATTGCAGCCTGCTATTACCTCTATATTTTCATTTTCTAAAGAAAGTTCAGCTGCACATTTAAATGGGGTTCCTCCTAAAATATCACATATAAATAAAGCTTTATCTTGCTTATGCTCATTTAATTTTTCCCTCATTTTATCCTTTAACGTAGCATCATTATCATCTTCTGTAAAATCTATATACTCTATTTCTTCATTTCCGCCAGCTAAAAATTCTATTGAAGTTTTTATCAAACTGGCATACTTACCATGACCTGTTACAAATAAAATGTTTTTCATGTTATAGCACCCCTAAAGCTGATAATAAAATTGCACATACAAATGTAAATAAAATAAGTATTGTTGGATTTATATTCTTTTTCTTTAAAAAGAAATACATTAAAAGTGTATATCCCATTGGAAGAAGATTAGGGAATATCTTATCAAGAAAATCCTTCTGTATTGAAATTGAATGTCCAGAACTTACTGCAACCTTATATAAAACATCTATATGAACATATGAAGCTATTAATGCTCCTATAACTGTTACTCCAAGTATTGTAGCTGATTTAGATATAAGCTTGGAGTTTTTCTGTATGGTATCGATGGCTTTAACTCCTAAATTATAGCCAAGGCGTGTCCACAAAATACGTGATGCAAAAATGCATACATATGCTGCAAAGAAAATTATTGGTCCAAGTACATTGCCCTGACTTGCAAAGGATGCTGAAATACCTGCTACTATAGGAAGCACTGTGAACCAGAATATAGCATCACCAATACCTGCAAGCGGTCCAAATAGAGCTACTCTTAAACCTTTTATAAGGCTTCTTTCTTCATTGTTTTCTTCTAGAGATATTATAAGTCCCATTAAGAAACCAACTGTAGTAGGTGTAGTATTTATAAATTCTAAGTTATCCTTCATTGCTTGAGATAACTTTTCCTTGTCATTCCCATATATTTTTTTCAAAAATGGAAGCAGTGCATAAGTCCAACCGCCGGCCTGCATTCTTTCATAGTTAAAGCTTGCCTGAAGCAAAACGGTTCTTAATCCCAGTTTGGTAATATCTTGTTTTGTTAATTTTTTATTAGATTCCTTCACTGTAATCGTCACCAACTTTCATATTATTCTTTAATTGTTCATCTCTATCTCTAGCGCTTTTATCATTAAAGAATTGATATAATGCAAGAGCTGCTCCTATAAGTGCTACTGGAAGCAAGTTTGAAAAATTCAAGAAAGATGCTGTTACAAAACCAACTATTAAATATGGAATAAACTCTACCTTTAGCATAACCTTTAATAAAAGACCAAATCCAACTGCTGGTAATATATTTCCTGCTATCTCAAAGCCATGTGATAACCATTGTGGCATACTAGCTACTAAAGCCTTCATAGGTCCCTGTGCAACATATGCGCATAAGAAAACCAATACTCCATAAGTTATTCCAACTATTAAAGTAGTTAAAATATTAAGTCTTGCAAAAGCCTTTGTGTCTGCATCTTCAGCATACTTTTGTGCTTTTACCATGAATACTGAAAAAGCTGAGTAATAAAATAATATGATATACTGCATAAGAAAACTAAATGGAAGTGCAAGTCCAATTGCTGCCTTAACATCTAACTTAGCTGTATATGCTATAACTGTAGTCATTACACCTGCTAAAATAGGGTTTGGAGGCTGAGTTCCTCCTACTGGTGTCAAACCCGCAAAGGCTAGTTCTGTTAATGCTCCTGCAATAAGTCCTGTATGAAGATCTCCTAAAATAAGTCCTGATAATGTACAAACTATTATTGGTCTGAATATATATAAGCCCTCAAGCCAAAAGTCGAATCCACATATGATAGCCATAATAGATAATAAAATACCTTGGATCAGTGTAACACTATGCATTGCTCTTCCCCCTTTTTATTCGATATCGTGCTTTATATCTCCAGGTGTATCTTGTATATATACCTCTACGCCCTTTGATTTTATATACTTCAAGTTTTCTAAATCCTTATCGTCAACATACACCTTTTTAGTGATTGCTCTTTTTCCTTCTGAAAAATGCATATTTCCTACGTTAACCTTTTCAATTGGAACGCCGCCATCCACAAGTTTTTTAACTGTTTCTGGAGTTTTACAAACTATAAATATTTTTTGCGATGGTGCTGCTTTTCCTATTACCTTTATAGTTTTTTCTATTGTAAAAAACCTAATGCCTACTCCAGAACTTTCTGCTGTCATTGTCATTAACTGCTGCTGAACTGGTTGATTTGCAGCCTCATCATCAACTACTACAAGTAAATTAGCTCCAAGTGAAGATGTCCATGTAACTCCAACCTGTCCATGTACTAATCTGTTGTCAATACGTACTAATAAGATATTTGGTTTCATAATTTATCCCCCTTTATTTTTTATATAAACAATAAAAGCAAAAACCATGCCAAATAGTGTACACTACTATTTGGCATGGTCTTAAAGCTTGAAGTCACTCACTTTATTTTTTATACTGTCATATATGAAACCTATTTCTGATATTGGTATCTCAACTTTATAGAACTGTTCTATTACACTAAAGGCTTTTTTCACTAATTCTATAAAGTGTATATGATACTTTAGAAATTCCTCTGATTTATTATAATTCATAATTGGATCTTTTATAACTAATCTCTCAAGCATGCAGGATATGTGTATGTATAAACTTATCTTGAGATCATTGGGCAGCTTAAAGCCAATCCCTATTTCAAGATTATAAAGGGCATTTTCCACTTGATCTATTATCTTAGAAGGATTTAATATGGTTAAATAGTTAATTACATTTTCAAGAGTGAACAGTTTTACTACCTCTCTGTTGATTTTATCTATGACTTCAATATCTACAACATCTCTTAGGGCATTCTTGAGCAAGGATTCTCCCTTTTTCATAATAAAGTCTTCTACAGATATATATGGAACATCTTCTATGCTAGGATCGCTTGTTCCAATTATAAGTCTTACATCATATTGTTTAAATATATTGCCCTCTTTACCATTTCCTTCAAGTCCTTCATAATCGTAGGCAATAACCTCAACTTCATCATTTGTAAAACACTTATCCATTAAATCTTTAATTTTTTTAGCCGCTCCTATACCCGTAAGACACGTAGTTATTATAGCATTTTTTCTATTTTTACTTAAAGGTATATAATTATACTTTGAAACATTTCCCTTAACTGCTTCCTTAGCAATTTGCTCAACAGATTCTGAATTTAATATTCTACTTCCAACATCTAAAGCAAGATACGTAGATATGTTGTTTATTATAGCAAGGTCTCCATAAAACTCCTTGGTTATTCCCTTATATATGCTTTCTAAAGAACCCATATCAACTAAAATTATTAAGCCATTTGAAATATTTGTTTCTCGTATATATGAATTAAGCTTAGTTACAATTTCAGGTGTAGACAATTCCAGTGGCATGTCAATAGCCTCAAAAATGTACTCACCAAGCATTCTATTTGCAACACTTGCAATGCTGCTTGCTGTTGAATATCCATGAGCAATTAGAACTGCACTTGTTCTATCGCTTCTTTTCTTTTGATTAAAGGATTTAATGTATATAAGCATATACAAATTTAGTATTTTATTTAAAGCTATGTCCAAATTAGTTTCAATGGTTTCAATTATTTTTGTTACAATCTTATACTCTTTGGGATACTTTTCACTCATATAGTCTATCAATTCATTTATATCTTCTTCATTTTCATTATAATATTCCATAAAATATATCACTATATAAGTTATTATTTCTGAACTATTAGCAAAATACTTTATTCCATATTCAGATTCTATGTATACTAGAATGTTTTCAGTGATTTTTTTTATAGAACCAAACATAACAGCATTTCTTCTTTTATCAATTTCATTGAATATTATTTCATCAACTAATTTATTGAAGTTCTCCAGACACTTTCTAAAAAATTCTTCTTGAGTTATGTCATTTTCTTTAAATTCCTCTGCAAATTTAAAAATCTCCGAAGTTAAATCTGATATACTGCTTGAGCTTTTATTAAAATAATGTGTGTCCTCTATACCGGATGAAGATATAAACATATCCGCAAAATTAACATTGCTTAAAATCCCATCAAAGTTTTCCATAAAATCAATAGGTAAGTTGTTTATTTTTATTTTAAGAACCTTTATAGTCTTGTAGCTGGAACCTTCAAGGGCACTGGCACAGCTTAATTTTATTACATTTATCAGCCCTCCTATGTTCCCACCACTCTTGCTTTTTAAAAGAATATTTATAACTTTATTGCTTACAAGTATGTCCTTTTTTATAGTTATAGCTTCTTTTTTATATATGCTTTGGATGATTTCAAGCTTTTCACTCAGCGGTCTTTCTTGAAAGCTTGGAATTTTAACTATTAGAGGTATTCTCCTTAAAAAGGTTTCAAGAAAATTGTCTTTTGGATTTTCCGTAGTTGCAAAAATCATTCTCACCTTTGCACTTCTCCATCTTTCTGCTTCTCCAAGTCTTCTAAAAACACCTTTGTCTAAAAATAGAAACAATTTTTCTTGTCCTTCTGGCGGTAATCTATGTATTTCGTCCAAAAATAGTACTCCTCCATCCGCCTCTTCAATAAGTCCTGGTCTATCTCTTTCAGCTCCAGTATAAGCTCCTTTAACTGAACCAAACAAAGTTGCAGAAAGAAGCTCTGGATTATTTGCATATTCTGCACAATTGAATATGACAAATCTTTCTGGACTCTCTATGGAGTTTGAAGCCTTTGCAAATTCATATATAATTTGTGCAAGAAAGCTTTTTCCAACTCCAGAGCTGCCAATGAGAAGTATAGGAAGTCCCATAGGAGGATATAAAACTGCTGACTTGCATTGATCCACTACATATTTTAAACTTCCATTATAGCCTATTAATTTTTTAAACACTTCAGAAACATTTCCTTCTTTAGCATCACCTTTTTTGCTTTCTAAGCAATTAGTTACTAGCTTTAATTCTCCCTTTCTTTTCTTGTATACCTCCATATCAATAAAATAAACAGGTCTAGTGTTGATTTTTATTGCCTTTTCCTCTTTATTTAATACATTCAATAAATGGCTTACAATATTTCTTTGGAGGCCTAAACTATCTGAGATGTCCTTTGCTGTAACTCCACATTCCTTTTCACCATCAATTTTAAGAGAAAGTTCTCTCAAGCTTTTCATAATATTTTCTTTATTAGTCATTCCTCTTCAACCTTCCAGTTATTTTTTCATATGTAACTCATTTGTACCAATATATTTATGAAAACGTGCTTCATTTTTTTAATTTATCATTTATACAATAATAGCATTACTAATATTTTTATTCAACAATATAAATGCACTTAACTTTCTTACTACATTTAAAAAAGAATAAAGCAGAAGAATATACATATATCGATGCTTAAAGGGATTGAAAATTCAGTAAGTTGAAAAATTGAAATTGGCGAAAATGGACTTGAAGGTGCCTACAGGGAGTTATTTGAAGAAACAAATATCTCTAAATATGAAGTATCAGTATCTGGCGACGAGAATGAACTATTGGGGTCAGACTTAAACCATAACTTTTTTTTGATATGTCTTTATATGCAGGTGAAGAAACATAGGGCATATGCTTGAACAAGTTAATATGTACAAAGATGCAGTTTTATTATCTTTACAACATAGTCTTTCAATTAATTCTATACCACTTTCCACATTTTCATCACCTTAGATTAAAATTTTTATTCACACATTAAAGTCCTCTGACTTAAAATTACTGTAATAACGTCCCTGTTTTGCCGTAAACTTTAATACACAGTAATCAGAATCCATCACACCTTGTTTATAATACATGGTATCACCCTCCTGCCATATTTTTTTCTTTGCTTCTGGTGTTTCAAGGACTTCCACTATTCCAACAAGGCTTACACCTCTAAAAAAGCGTCTATCAACAAAGTATATACTTGCTTTAGCATTTTCCCGAAAATATTTTACTTTATTTGATGATGTATTTGTTGAAAACCAAAATGTTTTAATTCCTTCACGTTCACGTGGTGACAGCATTGCCTTGCTAATAGGAAACCCCTCATCATCTATATAGCTAATAATTGTCAGCTTGCTTTTATCAATAAGATTGCCAATTGTTTGCTCTGGATTTCTCATTATAAAAATACCTCCTTTTTATATTTTCTCTTATTTTAGCAGGAACCTATTGGGTTGTACATTACACACTTTTTTGTTTGTATAACTTCAAATTAATCCCTTTTCCTGCAAGAAAGCTTCTCTGCCATCTTCTTTCATAAGTTCAATTCCTATTTTTTGCATAGCAACTACAACTTCTAACATTCGTTTTCCTTTTTCAGTTAGTGAATATTCTACCTTTAATGGGTATCCATCAAATTGCTTTTTTTCAAGCATACCAAAAGCCTGTAGTTCACTGAGGTGTTGAAGTAACATTTTTTGCCCGATTCCTTCTATACTTTTTTGTAAATATGCTAAAGACGAAGTTCCTTTTCCAAGTTGCCATAATATAATTGGTTTCCACTTTCCACGAATAATATCATGAGTTAATTCCAGAGGACAAGTATATTCCTTTCTTAATTTCATTATAATCCACCTTATCTTTATATAATTCTTCCCATTATAATTTCATCACGATATGTCCCATCCTTAAGCTTGAATGCATTTTTAGTACTGCCCCAAACTTCAAAACCATACTTTTTATATAAGGAAATAGCCTTTTTATTATCTGAAAATACACCCAGTTCAATTTGCTCATATCCAATTTCTTTTGATTGTTCAATTATTTCTTTAATAAGTGCATTTCCAATACCATTGTTCCAATATCGTTCCTTTATAGAAATTCCAAATGCCGCTCTATGTTTAAGCTTAATATAATTTCCTACACAACTGATGCTTGCATTACCTGCGAGTTCATTATTAATAAAGGCTCCAATCATCATGTTTTGATTGCTATTTAAATTGTCCTTAAGAAATTCTGCTTCTTTGTCCATAGGTATATTAATTTCTTCAGCATACCTAATCATAAAATGTGTTTCTTCTGATGTCATTTTTAAATACCCAATCATTTTTTCTGCATCATGCTCGTTTGGACTTCTTAAAATACATGTTGTCCCATCCTTTAATTTTATTTTCTTTTCTCTAAACTCCATTGAAATCCCCTCCAATTAGTATAAATATAAAATCACTTATATCTTTTATAATATTGTTCATTTTGTATTTTGTAAAATATTTCTTAATTATAACATATTTTCTAAACCAAAAGTTCAAGTAATTCATATATAAACATTTTTTGCAATAACAATTACAATCAATTATAATATCGTTAAATCCATAGACATTTATAAAGGAAGTGAAGTTATGCCAAAAATAATCATTATAGAAGATACTGATACTATACGAGAAGAGCTTAAAACTTTTCTAACAAGGTACTGCTACGAGGTTATTGCTCCAGCAAACTTTGAAAATATTATTGAATATACTCTAAAGGAAGAGCCAGATTTAATACTCTTAGACATAAATCTACCAATATTCGATGGTTATCACATATGTAGAGAAATAAGAAAAAGCTCTGAGGTACCAATAATAATAGTTACAAGCAGAGACAGCGAAATGGATGAACTCATGAGCATGAATTTAGGTGCCGATGACTTTATCACAAAACCTTATAACACTCAAATTCTTGTGGCAAGAATTGCATCTGTATTAAGAAGAGTTAATGGCTCTAAAGCTCCAGACACCATTGTTTATAATGATTTAAAACTTAATTTATCAAATGGTTCTATTACATATCACGGCAATGCAGCAGAGCTAACAAAAAATGAACTTAAAATACTCTCTTGTCTCATAAAAAACAAAGGAAAAATAGTATCAAGAGATGATCTAATGAATTTCATGTGGAATTCAGATATTTTTGTAGATGATAACAATTTATCAGTTAACGTTACAAGGTTAAGAAAAAAACTTGAAGAAGTAGGAATGAAGGAAAGCATAGAAACAAGACGCGGATTAGGATATATACTGCCATGAGTTTAATACAATATTTAAAAGACAGACATTTATTCTTATTGATTAATTTTGTATTGTTTATTATTATATGCGTCATTATGAATTTAGCTAATGTTGGAATGGGCATAATTCTTCTAATCTTCTGCATATGGTTTATACCTCTTTTTTCTTTAATTTCTATGGAATTTATTAAATTCAAAAAGTTTTACGATGAACTAAACAGCACCGCAGAAGGGCTAGATAAAAAATATTTACTATTTGAAATTGTTAAAGAACCTGATTTTATAGAAGGTAGGCTTATATATGACTTATTAAAACAAATAAATAAAGCTATGCACGAGCATGTAAAAAAATATAGAGATATGCAAAATGAATACAGAGAATATATAGAAACCTGGATTCATGAAATAAAAACACCTATTGCATCAACAAGGCTAATTATAGAAAACAATCAAACTGAAGTTACTAAAAATATTGATTATGAAATAAAAAAAATTGAAGATTATATTGAGCAAGTACTGTATTACTCAAGAAGTAATAATGTTAGTAAGGATTATATTATTAAAGAAGTTTCTTTAGTGGAGGTTGTAAAAAATGCAATAAAGAAAAATTCCAGAGATTTTATAAATAAAAGAATATCTGTAGATATAGAAGCTGTATACGGCTCTGTTTATAGTGATGCTAAGTGGCTGGAATTTATACTGAATCAAATAATAGGAAACTCCATTAAATACTGCAAAAGAAACGAAGACAAGGTAAAAATATATTCTGCTAGAAATAGAGATAACATAATACTTACCATAGAAGATAACGGTATAGGCATTACAAGCAAGGATATAAATAGAGTTTTTGAAAAGGGGTTTACCGGAGAAAACGGAAGAAGGTTTGGCAAATCTACTGGTATAGGGCTTTATTTGTGTAGGAAACTATGTAAGCAACTTGGATTGGGGTTAACCCTAACTTCACAAACTGGAGAAGGAACAAAAGTTAATATTATCTTTCCTTTAGGCAATATTAAATATAGATAAACCGCTTCAACTATTGAAATTCATTTGTACCATAATGCCCAGAAGACGGCATTTTGGTACAAATAAATTTTAAGTTTCAGAGTGGTTTATCTTTATTAAGTTAATTAATGGATTTATAGTTATTACAAATTGTGATAGCTGTAAATCCATTGTTTTTAAACTTAAATATCTAACATTACAAAAATGTAATCTTAATGAAATGCAAACTAATATGTATACGCATAAAACCCTAGTAAAATAATAAATGTAGACAAGATATTAACCAATAGGAGGAGATTTTAATCATGAAAAAATTATTAGTTCCAATAATCGTAGTTATTTTAATTGTAGGCGGGGGTGGCCTTCTTTTCAAATATTATAATGGTCCAAAAATTACAGACGGCGTTATATGTAAAAGTGTAGATAAAGATGGAAAACCAGTTAATAGGACTGCTGTATTTTCACCAAAGGACACTATTTATTTTTCTGCAAAAGGGAAAAAATTTTTGGCTAAAAAAGCAAGAGTTATATGGTACAAAGATAAAATTACCAGAGCAAACAGACTTAAAGTAGATGATAACATAGCTATAAGCAGTGCTGGATATTTTAGTGATAAGCTATCCGTTCCAGAAAGTCTTAAGCCAGGTTCTTATGCTGTTACTATTTATGTAGCTGGTAATGATGTAGTAGAAACCTTCGGCAAATTTGATGTAAGTAAGTAAACTTAATACCTGCCTAAAAGTGCACATAATCAAAGGGAGGAAACCGTTATGCAGAATATATTGAGTGTAGAAAAAATCGAAAAATACTATGGTAACAAAGGCAATATAACAAAAGCTCTTGATAATATAAGCTTTAAGGTGGATAAAGGAGAGTTTGTTGGAATAATGGGTCCATCCGGCAGCGGCAAAACTACCCTTTTAAATTGCATTTCAACTATTGACACTGTTACCACAGGTCACATTTTTATAAATGATAAGGATATTACAACGCTTAAAGCTAAAGGTTTGGAAGAATTCAGGCGAGATGAACTTGGTTTTATATTTCAAGACTTTAATCTTTTAGATACTCTGACGGCTTATGAAAATATAGCCTTAGCTTTAACAATACAACAGAGAAAAAGCAGCGAAATAGACGCATTAATAAAAAAAGTTGCAGACAAACTAGAAATTACGGAGGTTTTAGATAAATATCCTTTTCAAATGTCCGGAGGTCAAAAGCAAAGAGTGGCTTCCGCAAGAGCCCTAGTTACAGAGCCTTCACTTATATTAGCCGACGAACCAACTGGAGCCCTAGACTCTAAGTCCTCAAGACTTCTTTTAGACTCCTTTGAAAAGCTTAATGAGGAGCTTCAGGCTACAATCCTCATGGTTACCCATGATTCTTTTACAGCAAGTTATGCTCATAGAATTTTATTTATAAAGGATGGTCGTATTTTTAACGAACTAATACGAGAAAATGATACAAGAAAGCAATTTTTCAATAAAATAATTGAAGTTGTATCTTTACTTGGAGGAGACGCCAGCGATGTTTTCTAAGATAGCAATAAATAATGTTAAAAAAAGTATTAAAGATTATTCTATATATTTCCTAACCCTAACCTTTGCAGTATGTATTTTTTACAGCTTCAACTCCTTAGGAGCTCAAAAATCCGTACTTGAGCTAAACAAAAGTACTGAGAATTATATGGTAATACTTAATAAACTTATAGCAGGGATATCAGTATTTGTATCTTTTATTTTAGGTGGCCTTATAATTTACGCAAACAACTTTTTAATAAAAAAGCGTAAAAAAGAATTAGGAATTTATATGACCCTTGGCATGGCAAAAAGTAAAATTTCAAAAATATTAATATTAGAAACCTTTTTAATAGGTTTATTGTCCCTTGCCGCTGGAATTTTACTAGGAATCATAGTATCACAAGGGTTATCAATAATTACAGCTAAACTTCTAGTAGTTAATATAAACAAATTTAAATTTATTGTATCCCCAAGTGCAATAATAAAATCTGTTTTGTACTTCGGAATAATATTTCTTTTAGTAATGATATTTAATCAGGTTATCATTTCTAAATATAAATTGATAGATATGCTAAATGCCGCAAAGAAAAATGAAGACATAAAGGTAGAAAACCCTGTTATATCAGTGCTTATATTTCTTTTGTCCGCTGCATTACTTATAACAGCCTATAGTTTAGTGTTAAAGGTTGGATTAAATCCTAAAGATATTAAATTTACAACTTCAATCATACTTGGAGTTATAGGAACTCTGTTATTGTTTTTCAGTTTATCAAGTTTCTTTCTTCATATCATACAAAAAAACAAGAAGCTCTATCTTAAAAATTTAAATATTTTTGTATTGAGGCAAATAAACAACAAGATAACTACTAACTTTATATCAATGTCTGTAATATGCCTTATGCTTTTTCTCACCATTACACTTTTATTCACTATGTTTGGCTACAAAAGCAATCTAGATAAGCTGGTAAAAGGCAACACTACATTCGATGCTTCAGCCAAGCTTAATATTGATAGTGATGATCAAAAGGTAAAGGATATTAAAGGGTATCTGGACAAAATGGACTTTAAATTTAATGCTTATGAAAAATATACCTTTTATAATGAATATAAGCTTGATATACAGCCAGATAATTTATTTAAAAATTATTTAGATAAGCATGAACAAGAAGATCCGGAAAAATACCTTCTGGAAATCCCTATATCCGCTGTAAAAATATCCGAATATAATTCAATAAGAAAACTAAGCGGGCAGCAAGGCATTACACTAAAAAGCAACCAAATTCTAGTTATATCTAACTATGAAGACATTAATAACGCTTTAGATAAATTTATAAAAAATCATAATATCGTAAATATAGATGGTAAAGCTTATAACATAAAAAATGAAGCTCCAATAAAAACTAACCTTGTCACTACAGGTTCTGATTTAAATTTCCTTTATCTTATAATTCCTGATAATTTTAGTGGAAAGCTCAAATTATATTCAACAGGATTTAATGTAATGTTTTCAAAAAATAATGGAGAAAAATCAGAAGAGAAATTTAAAAATCTATTTAAAAACTTTGCAAATAATAGATATAAAGATGGATACTATATTCCTATCTCCGGAAATACAATAGAACAAGTGCATGCCCTTGTATATGGTTCATCAACAATTATTGTTTTTATTGGAATATATCTAGGCATAGTATTTTTGATATCCAGCGCAGCAGTATTAGCTCTGCAACAACTATCAGAAGCAAGCGACAGCCTAGCTAGATACAATTCCCTAAAAAAAATAGGTGCCCCTCAAAAGCTAATAGATAAATCTATACTCATACAAACTTTAATCTATTTTATGGCACCCTTAACTTTAGCAATTATACATTCTACTGTAAGCGTAAGCATAGCAAACAAGGTGTTTTCAATGCATAACGGTAATACACTTGGGAGCTCTTATTTCATGATAGCTTTAGCACTTATCATAATATATGGAGGATACTTTTATGCAACTTATATGGGATTTAAAAATGTAGTAAAGAACACTATATTATGAAGTTACAAAGCTTCCACCATCTACATGAAGCACCTGCCCCGTAACATAAGTGGAGTCCTCTGATGCTAAATAAACATAGGCAGGTCCTAGTTCTACCGGCTGTCCTGCTCTTTTCATAGGTGTATCTGTACCAAAAGTGGTTATATAAGAAGCAGGATAACTGGCGGGCTGAAGTGGTGTCCAAATAGGTCCCGGTGCAACGCCATTTACTCTTATTCCCTTTGATACGAGAGAAAGTGCCAAGGAACGAGTAAAACTCACAATAGCACCTTTAGTACTGGAATAATCTATAAGCATTTTGTTACCATTATAAGCAGTAACAGAGGTTGTGTTTATAATAATACTTCCCTTCTTAAGATATGGAAGTGCAGCTTTAGTAACATAAAAAATCGAAAAAAAATTCACCCTGAAAGTAGTTTCAAATTGCTCATCTGTTATATTTTCAAGACTTGTTTGAGGATACTGTACTCCAGCATTGTTAACCAGTATATCTAATTTTCCAAGCCTATCGACAGTATCCTTAACTATGCTCCTGCAAAAAGCTTTATCTCTTAAATCGCCAGAAATGAGAATACATCTTCGTCCCTGAGCTTCTATTAAAGCTTTTGTTTCCTTTGCATCTCTATGTTCATTATAATAAACAATTGAAACATCGGCTCCTTCCTTTGCATAAGCTAAAGCTACAGCTCTACCAATTCCACTATCTCCACCAGTAATAAGAGCAACTTTATCCTTTAATTTTCCACTTCCCGTATAGTCAGGATCATCAAATATTGGTCTTGGAACCATTAAATACTCAAACCCAGGCTGCATAGGCTGATGCTGAGGTGGAAATGCTATTGGAACCTTTTTACATTGTTTTTTAAAACCTAAATATGGATATACATATACCAAAGGTTTTCCCCCTAAAAAAAGACTATTACTACAGCGTATGCAAAAGTTCTTAGTATTGTTACTCTTTTCATAACTGTAACATAAGGCATGACCTAATTTCATCAACCTATACTGCTATAACTTCATTATTATATTTAAATTTTAGAATCAATTATATTTCCGTCAAAACCATTTATATAATTATTTAAGCTGCTTATGTAATCACTGCGAAACTGTTTTGTGTCAGTATTATTACAAAGCTTCCAGCACTGCATTAAAAGAAAGGGAATATCCTTAAAAGACTTAGAAGCTTCAATATATTTGAGCAATACTAGGTTATTGAAGTTTCTTAAAATTTTAAAGATATTCCCTTTAAATTTATTTAATATTTAAAAATACTATTACTTAGATACATCCCATTTTTCAAGATTTGCAT
Source organism: Clostridium neuense (assembly GCF_045310695.1). Classification (NCBI taxonomy): domain Bacteria; kingdom Bacillati; phylum Bacillota; class Clostridia; order Eubacteriales; family Clostridiaceae; genus Clostridium; species Clostridium neuense. The sequence continues at coordinate 24,956 of NZ_JBJIAA010000019.1, read as the reverse complement.
ACATTCCAAAGGCTGTTGCTCCGCCGTAGGTAAGTCTCTTATTAACGGCAGTCATACTACTTGGTGCATATGTTCCAATTACTGGTGAATCATTAACATAAAGTTCCTGAACCTTGTTGTAAATTTCTGTACGTTTTGCTTTATCTACAGTAACTTTACCCTGTGCAAGAATTGAATCCATTTGACTATTGCTGTACGCACTTAAGTCAAGAATTTGACCACTTGCTATATAAGCTGTTATATCTGGGTTAACAGGATCAAAAGTAAAACCAGCTAAGAATAAATCATAGTCATGCTTTTTAGCAAGATTTAGAGCTGTAACAAAATCATATTTTTGAATTTGAGTTTTAATACCAACTTCTTGAAGATTTTGTGCTATTACATTAGCAGATTGCTCACGAACAGTGTTTCCAGTAGGAACGTTAAGTTTTAAAACCTTACTTGAGTCCCAATTTGCTTCTTTTAATAATTCTTTAGCTTTTGCGGGGTTATAAGTTGGATAATCTAAATCTTTGTTAAAGAAATTACTTGATTTAGGATAAGGTCCTACAATTTCTTCTCCAGCACCTTTAAGTAAATTATCAACTATTTGTTTTCTATTTATTGCATATGAAATAGCTTTTCTTACGTTAGCGTTAGAAATTCTATTAACATTGACTTCCATAACCTGTATTCCACTAGGCGCACCTTTTGTAACTGCTATATTTTTCAAGCTCTTAAGCTTTGAAATATCATCATTTGGAAGTTGTCCAACCAAAGGATCGTTTGTGTCAATTTCACCACTTTGAAGTTGTACAGTTAACTCAGTTCCCTGCATTATTTTAAAGTTAAGCTGTGAAAGCTTTGGTGCTCCTCTAAAATAATCCTTGTTAGCAGCCATTTGTACGTATTGATCTTTTTTATATGTAACTAGTTTAAATGCTCCATCAGTTACATTTGGATTTTGGAAAAATGCCGCTTTAAACATTTGATCAAGTGGAGTATCCTTTAAAACGTGCTTTGGTACTGTTTTTAAATATTGGCCTATTAAATCATCAAATACAACTGTATCAACCGGCTGTTTAGTTATCAAATTTATAGTATGATCGTCTACTTTTTTAGCCCCATCAAAAGCATCCGTACCATTTGTGTTCTTTCCCGCATCATTTAATCCAGCAAGCATATTGAATTTAGATGCAATTGTGGATGCAACCTTAGGATTTGTTATGAGATTTAAAGTAAATAGAACATCGTCTGCTGTTACAGGTTTTCCGTCTGTCCACTTTGCGTTTTTGTTCAATTTTACAACAAAAGTCTTGTTATCTGCTGTAGTTATTGAATCCGCAAGCCCCGGAACAAACTTCAAATCACTTGAAAGTTCAACCAGTGGTTTAAACAAAACCTCTGTCATGTTATTTTGACTTTGGTCCGATGAATCAAGTGCATTAAATCCACTTGGTGCATTAACTATACCAACATTGACAATTTTTTTTGCATTTCCACTTTGTGAAGTACTGCTACTTGAAGCTCCACAAGCTGAAAGAGTTAAAGTAGTAGTACTTATTAAAGTTAGAACTACTGCTTTAATAAGTTTCTTATTCATTTTTTTGCCCCCTAATATTTCATTTGTAAAAGTTTTTAATAAAATTAACAATTTATTAACTACCTTATTGCTTATAATACTGTAATTTCATAAGTATGTCAATTTTTTATAGAAATTTTAGTTAAATTGAAAATTTTAGGCATGGCAAATTAACACTTAGCTTTAATAAAATAATGGAATAAAAATAAAGTGTCAACAGCTTTTACAGCCATCAACACCTTACTTTTAATTTATAGTTTTATATTTTATTTTACATCCCAATTTTCTATGCCAACGTACATTCCTGCTGATTTTGGAGTTGCTCCTACTACTCTCTTATTGACAGCTCCTATTCCAAGAGGTGCATACACTCCAACTGATGGAGCATCATTACTGTATATCTCTTGAACCTTGTTATAGATTTCTGTAACCTTTGCAGAATCTACAGTTGTTTTTCCTTGCTCCAGAAGTGCATCCAAGGTTGGATTGCTGTATCCACTTAAATCCAAAGTTTGACCTGTACCTATATATGCTGATATATCTGGATTAACAGGGTCTACTGTAAGTCCAACTATATACAAATCAAAATTATGTTTTTTACCAAGAGCTAGGCTTGTAACAAAGTCATATTTCTGCATTTGTACCTTTATTCCTACATCTTGAAGATTTTGAGCTATAACATTAGCCGCTTGTTCACGACCAGTGTTTCCAACAGGAACATTAAACTTCAATACTTTGTTTGGATCCCAATTAGCTTCTTTTAATAACGCCTTTGCCTTTGCTGGATCATATGAAGCATAATCTAAATCCTTGTTAAAAAACTTACTTGATGGTGGGTATGCTCCAATAATTTCCTCTGCTGACCCTTTTATTATATTCTTTATTATTTGCTTTCTATTTATTGCATAAGAAATAGCTCTTCTTACTCTAGGATCAGGTATAGTCTTTACGTTCATCTGTAAAGTTTGATCGTTAACTGATGCTTTTTCTTTTATAACATCGATATTTTTCATAGTCTTAACTTTTTCAATATCATCATTAGGAATTGTTCCTATAAGTGGATCATTCATATCAATTTCACCACTTTGAAGCTGTACAGTTATTTCAGTTCCTTGCATTATTTTAAAATTAAGCTGTGAAAGCTTAGGTGCTCCTCTGAAATAATCCTTGTTGGCATCCATTTGTACATATTGATCTTTTTTATATGTAGCAAATTTAAATTGTCCATTAGTTACATTTGGATTTTGGAAGAAAGTTGCTTTAAATACTTGATCTGCTGGTACGTCTTTAAGTACATGCTGTGGAACAGTCTTTAAATATTGTCCAACTAAATCTTCAAATATTGTCTTATCTACATTGTCTTTTGTAATAAGCTGTATTGTATGATCGTCTACTTTTTTAGCTCCTTCAAAACTGTCTTGCCCTGAGGTGTTTTTACCTGAGGCATCTAGTCCTTTTAATATATTAAACTTAGATGCAATAGTAGAAGCAACCTTAGGATTTGTTATAAGTCCAAGGGTAAACATAGTATCATCCGCTGTTACTGGCTTTCCGTCTGTCCACTTTGCTTTCTTATTCAATTTTATTGTAAAAGTCTTGTTATCAGTTGTTTCAATAGAATCAGCCAGCGATGGTTGGAATTTAAAGTCTTCATCAAGTTCTACAAGTGGCTTAAACAAAATTTGCGTCATATCATTTTGCGCTACATCAGAAGAATCCAATGCATTAAATCCACTTGGAGCATTCATTATGCCCACATTTATTACCTTTTTTGCCGAACTAGTAGTCTTACTATTACCACCACTGCTTGATGCACCACTACTTCCACATGCCGATAACCCAATACTAGCAGTGCAGGTTATAGCAATTACTAACGTTTTTAAAATTCTTGATTTCATTATTAGCCCCCCTACTTTTATAAAATTAGTAAAACAATACAAATTAGAAGATTTAAAAATTTTATAAATAATACTTTTAAATGCGCTTCGCCCCTAAGTGCATAAAAATAAAATTTTTAATATCAATAATTGTTTTATAAATATTTTATAATAATATTACTTTATAAAAATAATATTGTCAATATATTTCGTATTTTGTTGATAAATTTATTTTTATATTTTCAAATTTACTCACAAATAAAGAAAAAACAGGAATACTTAGATATTTCAATTGTTTGACCGATAGGGAGTAAACATGCACAAGGTTTGGGCTAATATAAAGATGACTAATACAGATTAAAGAAGGATAATGGGATTACATCCCAAACCCCGTATATGATTGTTATCCTTCTATACCTAAAGCAACCACTCTTTCGGTACTTCTTCCATTATTCCTATCTATACATTAAAATTCACACCCAAAATTCCGTAGGCACGGAGGAATTTTTTCCTTGTACCACCGTGGGAGCGAAGTAACAATGCTGAAGGAGCGGTTTAAAAAAATCCTAATAAATCTTGATTCAAAAATTGTAAAATGCTTAGATATTTCAATTGTCTGAGCGCTTTTTTAGCAAGTTATTGAAATATCTTAGTATTTTATGATTTTTGAACCTTAGATTTATAGGATTTTTTTAACGCGACGAAGCATTGTTACTTCACATTATTTTTAAAATATTCCTAGTATTCTTCTCTTATAAAACGGTTTGACGTCCTTTACAGCATTCTTGCCAAAGCTTTCGTTAGCTCCTACCATATCGAGATACATTCCCTTCAAGTATGGGGAGGCTGCCTTAGCAATTCCCTGAAATACTTGATTCTTTTCTCCTCTAAAATCTACCACTATTAAGTAGCTTTTCTCATCATCCTTTAGCATAAGCCTTAGGTATGCCGCTTTAATACATTTATTCTTTTTCATATGTTCCTTAACAGCTTCTATCATCCCAGAAGGATAATCTTTAGGTTCACCAAGCATAACCTTAGTGTCTTTCTTTATAACATTTTGTTTTACTGCCGTTACCTCATCATTATTATCCTTTTCCTTTTTATATTTTTCAATCATAGCCTTGTTATTTTCATTTATGCGAAGACAAGTTCCATTGCAGTTTACAGCTATACCTTCCATTCCTTTAGATAATGCAAGCAAATCGTCATAGGTTGCTATATTGCCACTCCACACAGCTTTATCATATACCTTTTGAAATTCTACCCAATCTGTAAAGGCTGGCAGCCAACTTTTATCGTTTTTGTCCACTAAATTTGCGAACTGCATTATAGTACCACTTTTTAAGGTTTTTACTCCATCAGCATTAGGAGTTGTTTTTTCCTTTTCCTTTAAATGCATAGGTATTAAATACTTTGCAGTAATAACTTCGTCTAACATTTTGTCCTCTAATCTGTGAAGTTCTTGAGTTTTTCCTGCGTAATTGTTTTTTGAATACATAGCTTGAAAAAATCTAAGCATTGCAAATTGCAAGTTAGGATTTGTAATTGGAATACTTATCTTTGGTGTACTGCTCCAATCTGGAGGAGGTAGTACATCATCCCTGTTTATCTCCGTTGTATATTTACCATTGTCTAATAATATTTTTTCTATCCCCAACCTATGGAAATCAGCAAATTCTCTTATGACTTCTTCTTTATTTATTTTTTTCATTTCTAGCATGACCATCTGCTGTAAAAAATAATCTTCTGCGTTATCAGCATACTCTTTTTTTGAAAAAATCCATGTCCTCCCTTGAACATCAACATATGGATAACCCGTATTCTTATCATAAGCAATATACAGTTCCTCTGCTGTTTTTACCCTTTCCCTAAGTGTTTTATGAAATACTTGAAACTTATTATCAAAATCAACGTTAGGCAAGTTTTTCTTGTCCTTAAAATACTTAGCAGAATAAATTAAAAATATAATTTCTTGAATTTCTATATTTTTTAACTCCTCAACAGATTCATTCTCACTTAACAAAAACTTTTTTGTGAGCTCATTTTCCCTTTCTTCTGTCATATTCTCATCTCCATTCTCATATCCTCATGTATAAAATTACCATAGTTTCTATCATATATCAACATACAACCATATACATATATAACTAAAAAGATAGAAATTATAGGTAACAATTTTTTCTACAAACCGGAAGCTATAGCAGTGGACACTATTAAGTTCTAAGGTTTACCTGAGCGTAGCAAAAGGTAAATCCACCTTCACTGTACTCTGTACTTTGTGCTCCGTACTCTGATTTAACTTCCAGTTTGTTAGGATAAGTCCAGAACCTGTAATTTTCAGATTTCATGTTATCTATTTATAAAAATTGCGAAGTAACAGCATCTTGGAATATTAAATAAAATTAATAAATCTAAGTGTCAAATTGTTAAAATCTTAAGATATTTCAATAACTCGCCGTTGGCTCAAACAGATTGAGATATCTAAAGCTTTTAACAATTTACCACTAAGATTTATAAAATTTTATTTAAACTGTTCCTTCAATGCTGCTACTTCGCCAAACCGGGAATGTAAGGTGAATTTTTCTCCGTTTCTCTACGAAAAATGTACTGTAAACATGTTTAATCAATGAAAATCAATAGTAATATATTATAGAAATTTAATTAACTCCAAAGATTTACATCTAAAATTCCGCAGGCACGGAGGAATTTTTTCCTTGTACCACTGTAGAAGCGAAGTAACAATGCTGAAGGAGCAGTTTAAAAAAATCCTAATAAAGCTTGGTTCAAAAATTGTAAAACACTTAGATATTTCAATCTGTTTGAGCAACGCGAGTTATTGAAATATCTTAGTATTTTATGATTTTTGAACCTTAGCTTTATAGAATTTTTTTAATGCGAAGAAGCATTGTTACTTCGCATTCTTTTATTTAACTGCTCCTTTTAAATCATATAACTGTCCGCTGCCGAAGCCTCCCTGACCCTGCATGTGATTTGCATTATTTTGAGAGCTTGATGTATTTTTAACTTTGCTTTCAGAATTATTTGTGCTGCTAGTAGAAGAGGAATTGCTCCATTCACTTGAATCAACTAGTATACCGTTTTTCTGAATCCACTGCATTATGGTGCTGTTGCTGCCGCCTCCCATACCGCCAGTTAATACATATCTTACTTCGCCTTTTTTAACTAATTCTTTAAACTGAGCTAAGGTTATTGTGTTATCACTTCCGGAAAAACCTCCAAGTGTCATTACACGCAATCCATTGTTTATTATTAAACTATCAGCACTTTGAGAAGATGAAACTACGAGCTGGTATTTTTCATTAGCCGCGTTTTTCTCTAAAAAACTTACTAGCTTTGAATTACTCTGAGTACTTTCTATGTCTCCGCCCATCTGCATTCCCTTACTACCACCGCTGTTCATAAGCAGCTCTAAGCCTGCAGCTGGCATATTATTTGATACGGCATATTTTAAAGTTGCTGCTGATCCCATGAAAGGTATTATTAGAATTCCTGTAAATGCAAGAGCTACTGCTCCCTTTTTCAACTGCATATTCTGATTTTTAATGAACTTCAATATACAAAGTCCTATTGAAAATGCAAAGGTTAAAACAATTGCTGCTCCTGCAACAATCTTTACTGTACTTGAAAGGCTGCTTGCAAAATACGATAATTCAAGTGCCTGCGCTGCACTATTTATCATGAGAGCAACAGGTAAAATCCAACTCTTCCAGCCTCCTTCTTTATAAAGCTTCCACATAGAGCAAATTCCTATACCTGTTAAAGCTGCTGCTGGTGCTGCCATCATAGTTAAATAGTAATTGTGGAACAAACCTTTTGTAAAGCTGAAGTATATGAACTCAGGGAATAACCACATAACCCACATTACTATTGAAACCTTTTTAGCATTATCAAGCTTAAATTTCAGCCTTTCCTTAAGTGCTGCTGCTATAAATCCTAAGAAAGCAATCGGTAAAAACCACATTATTTGATCGGATAATATGTTCTTAGAAAATAATCTAGCAAGTCCAGAAGCAGTCTGTCCTCCAAAATTACCTGAAAGTCCTGAGGTCCCTGCAAAACCACCGCCGCCTGACATCTTACCATTGAAATCTCCAAATCTTCTCCCATCACTGCTGCTTGTATTCGCTTTAGAAGAACTTGAACCACTTTGATTACTTGGTGGTTGCCCTTGAGTCCCGCTAGGTGCTCCATTAGACTGACCACTTGGCGGCTGTCCTTGAGTTCCATTAGGCTTACCATCAAATTGACCACCTAGCATTCCGCTTGGTCTTTCACCACCCATACCACTTGGTCTTCCACCGCCGCCCATTCCGGAAGAACTGCCGCTTAATCTCTCTACTCCATTGTGTCCAAATATTAAATCCATAACAGTATTGTTAGTGCTGCTGCCTACATATGGTCTGCTTGAGGCTGGTACCAAATCAACTACTACTGCCCATGAGAATGAAACAAAAACTAAAACCAAACTTCCTACAACAAGATGTATTATCTTCTTCTTTAAAGAAACTGTGCTGCATAAAAGATAAACTAGATATATTGCCGGTGCCACCATGTAAGCTTCGAGCATCTTTATATTAAAGCCAACACCAACTAAGGCTAAACTTATTATTATATATCTCATTTTGCCCTTTTCCGCTGCTATAGTAAGTGCCCAACAAGCAAATAATAATGTCATAACTAAAGTATTGTCTATTGTATTATTTCTGCTTACTGCTACAAATACAGGTGTTATAGAAAGACATAAAGCTGAAATTAAACCTGCTGCATTTCCAAAGGATCTTTTTACAATTCTATATAAAACCCAAACTGAAACCACTCCTGCAATAGCTTGTGGAAGTAACACGCTCCAGCCGCTAAAGCCAAATATCTTAGCTGAAATTGCTTGAAGCCAGAAGCCTAAAGGCGGTTTATCTACAGTTACATAGCCTGTTGGATCAAAGGCTACAAAGAAGAAATTTTTCAAGCTCATAGTCATGCTCTTTACGCCCGCTGCATAATATGGATTTCCATACCCCTCTAAGCCTATATTTACAAAATTAAGTACTGCCGACAGTATTAAAATTAAAATTATTGCAATTTTTTCACTAGTAAGTTCTATCTTTTTAATCAATTTTAACGCCTCCTCTATTTCTTAAAATATCAATTAAAACTTTCACGCTGTATGCAAATAGTAAAACATTTAATGCAGATGTAACTACCAATACTGGTGTGTAGCCTATGGAATTACCACCTTTAATGGCTTGCAGAAAAACATAGTAAGTATTTGAAAAAACCGTTATAGTAAAGCCTATTATAAGAGCTAGTATTCTCTTATCTTTAAGGTATATATAAGCTAAAATTGATAGCGCAACAGCTGGAAACAAGTATCTTTCATGCATGCTGCTGGCGAATGTAAATACCCCTGATATTTGAATAAGTAAAAGTGCTGGTACCAGCTTTTCATTGTTTCCTTTAATATAAATTACAAAGGAGAATATTGTGATTAATAAAATAAATGCCATTCCCAAATTATGATAGCTTATTCCAAGTATTGTACCTGTATCCTTTGCAAAATTTTTTCCTATAAGACTAAAGAAATTAAAACCATTAACCGATGCGTAAGGGTACTCACCCACTGTGCTAGAATATAGTTTAAAAATCCAAGTAATTCCGTTATTTAATGCAAAGGGAAGTGCTATTAAAGCTGCTGTGCCTAAACTAATCAAAGCTGCTTTTGTAAATTTCTTTACGCTTTTAAGTCTTACAAGCTCAAATAACAATACTGGAAAAAAGATTATCCCCTGAGGTTTCATTAGCACTGCTGCTGTAAAAAATATTGATGAAATTCCCACCTTTTTTTCTACCAACATATATGCTGCTAAAACAAGGAGCATAGTGAAAAAGGAATCCACCTGCCCCCAAACACTTGAGTTAATTAAAACCGCTGGATTAAACAAGTAAACTGCCGCAAGAATGGTGCTCATACTCCCTTTTAAATGCTTGCCCGCTAACTTATATATAATAAATGAAGTAAAGATATCTGCAAATATTGAAGGCAGCTTTAGCAGTAAATTGAAATAGGAACTAAAAGCCGAGGTACTCCCTATCTTGCCTATAACAGCTAGCACATACATATACAAAGGTGGATAATCTGCATTTCTTGCATTTGAATATACCTTCGTTAAGCTATTACCAGCAGATACTGCCCAGCTTTTAAAGAGATTTAAGTCCGATGAATACTCTGGCAATAGTACTGCTATAAATAATCTCAAAAATAAGGCTATACCAACTAAAACCGGTATTAAAAATTTTTCACTGATTTCAAAATCCTTTATTCCCTTGCGAATCCCTATAATAAATAATGCAGCGAAACAAATTATAAATATAATTGAGTACATAATAACTTCTACAGAATAGGTGTTAGCCGTGGAATTCATACCTCTTCCCATGCTTGAAGGTCTTCCATTTTTATTCTGCCTTCCTCTAAAATTACGAGCTAACTGTCCATTATTATTTATCTGTATATTCGGCAGCTTCCCTGTATCTGAATTTTTGTTGTTTCCATTTGGCATGCTAGGAGGATTATTATTTTGCTTTTGAGACCGCAAGCCACCTGGTGCCACTCCCTGAAAGCCAACTTTTGATTGATTAGCCGAGCTGCTTGTGCCAAGTTTATATATTTCATATCCACTTGAAAACATTAATAATGCAAGGACAAGTATTAAGCCTACTTTAATTAACATATTCCTTCTATAGTTATTCATTTTTCTTCTCCTTAAATTTTTATACTGCTACCTCATTACTTCCTTTACCCTTAAATATAAACAAATTATATACTACATAGTTGAAAACCTGCAAAAACAGAGTAACAATAATCTTTGAAGCATAAACATTTATGTGAAGTCTATTGCTTAAAATATTAAGTCCAATAAGAGAAATTGCAAGGGAAATTAAATTCGTTATTACAAACTTTGCAAATTGTGCTGCAGGATTTACCTTTTCTTTCTTATCGTTAAAGGTCCACAGCTTATTAAGCACAAAGCTATTGATTATTCCCATGCTGTAACCTCCAACCTGGCATAGGAGTTTATCTATGTCAAATATGCTTAAGAGAAGAGAAAAAGTTATAAAGTCTACCCCTGTATTAATGCAGCCAACAATTCCAAATTTTATAATGGATTTGTATTTTTCATACAGTCCTTTAAGCTTCATCCTTAAAACCCTCCTTATCACCTATAATGTAAAGAGGTCTCCCCTTAGCTTCATCACCCATGCGGCTTATATATTCACCCATTATTCCAAGTATTATAAATATGCCTCCTACTAAAAAGAAAATCATTGAAAGGGCTAAATTTAAACCTGAAGCATGCGTACCTGTGATAACAGCTTTTAGTAAATAGGCTATAAAATATATGACACTAATTGCACTAACTGCCCCTCCTATATATAAAGGAAATTTTAGAGGCTTATATGAAAATGAAACTATACCATCTGTTGCAAATTTAAGCATTTTTTTAAGTGGATACTTCGTTTCACCTGCAAATCTTTCATGCCTTACAAATTCAACTCCTGTCTGCTTATATCCAACCCAGCTAACAAGTCCACGCACATACCTATTGTGCTCTGGAAGTGACTTTAATTTGTCGCACACTCTTCTATCTATTAATCTAAAATCTCCTGTATCTACAGGAATATCAATATCTGTCATGCTTTTTAAGGTTCTGTAAAAAGCCTTTGCTGTAAATTTCTTAAAGAAGGTTTCCCCCTCCCTTTTAGCTCTTCTTCCATAAACTACATCGTAGCCTTCCTTCCACTTTTTAATCATCTCCAGTATAACCTCTGGAGGATCCTGAAGATCAGCATCTATAACTACTACTGCATTTCCGCTTGAATAATCCATTCCTGCTGAAATTGCTAATTGATGTCCAAAGTTTCTTGAAAAGCTAAGTAATTTTATATTTTTATCCATATTACAAATGGTTTTTGCTATTTCTACTGTTCCATCTTTACTTCCATCATTTACAAAAATTATTTCATAAGCTTCTTCTGTAGAATCCATAACCCTTTTTAGTCTTTTATAAGTTTCGCCTATTACAAGCTCTTCATTGTAAACTGGAACCACTATAGAATATTGAATCTGTGACTTACTCATTTTCATAACCTCCGTTCCATATCTTTATCATGGTTTAAGTTTACAATAAATGCTCAGTTTAAATCTCCGCAGAATTGTGGCAAATTTGAGGTATAATGATTTTTTAAATGATACTTTAAATCTTTCATGGTAAACTATAACTAGTAGTATGAAACCATCTGCAATTTTTTGTAGGTTTACAAGTAATAAAAAAACTAAGAGTGCAGAGTAGGGAGTGTTTAATGTGGATAATAAATTAATTTATATTGCTGATGATGAAACCAATATTAGAAATATTATAAAATCTTTTCTTATAAAAGAAGGCTTTGATGTTGAAACCTTTGATGATGGAAGTAAGCTATTTGAGGCTTTTAATAAGAAACCAGCTGATATGCTTGTAATAGATATAATGATGCCTAACATGGATGGCTATTCCCTTTGCTCTCTTGTACGCCAAAAAAGCTCAGTACCAATAATAATAGTATCTGCAAAGGATACTGAACCAGATAAAATAGCAGGACTTACACTTGGAAGTGATGACTATCTTACCAAACCTTTTAGCCCAATGGAGCTTATTGCTAGAATTAAAAGTATTTTTAGAAGAATAGAACTAGATAATTCCAGCAGCCCTGAGCCTAAAAATTTAATCCTTGCAGACCTTGCCATAAATTCAGATTTAAAACAGGTTGAATTTAATAGTAGAGATATTGGACTTACAAAGATGGAGTTTGAGGTTATATATTACCTTGCAATTAATAAAAATAGGGCTGTAAGTAGAAGTGAACTTTTAGATAAAATATGGGGCTTTGAAAATGAAGTTGAAACCAGAGCAACTGACGATATGATAAAAAGAATAAGGAAAAAGCTTACTGATGCGGGATCTACTTTAAAAATCGAAACAGTGTGGGGCTTTGGTTTTAAAATTCAAGACAAGGGGTGATACAAATGATTAAGTTAAAACAGCTAATGAAGAGAAAGTCTACAATTAAGGGTAGAATTTTTAAGTACAATCTTATGGTAATATTGTTTTTGATTACTCTTACCACTGTAATTTTCAATGTTGCTGTCCGCTTGTACATTCAAAATGATATTATCGGCCAGCTAAACAAATTAGCAAGCAGCATAGAAGGTACAGCCCTTGAACATGGTCCAGACTTTTTTAAACCAGATGATGGTGAGCATACTCCTCCGCCAAAACCTTTGTATCATGCTTCTTCATCTACTTCCGGTAAGAATAATGACCTTTTTAGGTATTATTTCATGCTTGATAGGTCACTAAGAAAACCTCTTTCTGTTTTGAGTGCCGATTTCGTTTTAATTGACAAAAACAAAAGTGTAATAAATCCATCCTCGGAAGATAACAGCAAAATACCAACTGATCTGCTTTCTAAGCTTAAAAGCCAAATTGAAACTTCCTCAAGTAAAAACTACAAAGATTCAATAAGATTTTCTGTAGCTGGAACCGAATATGCTGCTGTCATAAGACCTGTATCTGATAAAAATACCTTTGGTCTTGGCTGGATAATTATTTATTCAAGTGTTCAAAAAATAAATCAACTTCAATTTTGGATAAATGCTATACTTTTTGTTATTTTAATTATTGCAGCCTTAATTACAGTTATGCTATCTTCACGTATAGCAAAAAAAATATCAGAACCTTTTTCCTCTTTAAATGAGCATATACGTTCTATTGCAGAAAGAAATTTTGGTGAAAAAATTGATTTGCCTGTAGATTACGAGCTCAGTGAACTTGTGAACAGCATAAACATAATGTCCGAAAAGCTAGAAGTTTATGATAAAGCTCAAAAAACTTTTCTTCAAAACGTATCCCACGAGTTTAGGACACCGCTTATGTCTATTCAAAGTTATGCTGAAGGAGTAAAGTACGATGTAGTTGATGGTAATTCTGCTGCAGATATTATAATAGATGAATCAAAGCGTTTAACTCATCTTGTTGAGGATTTGCTCTACCTTTCAAGACTCGATTCTATAGAAGAAAATTATAATTATGCTGAAATTGATTTTATAGAGCTCATAAACAGCTGTGCAGACAGATTAAATGCCATTGCTCTTAAAAATAATGTGAAAATTTCAGTTAATAACCTTAGTAAGAATATCATCATATACTGTGATGAGGAAAAACTTTCAAGAGCACTTACTAACATAATGAGTAACTGCATAAGGTATGCTAGTTCAACTATAACTGTAGTTTCAAACATAACTCTTAGTAATAAACTTGATATAACAATTTCCGATGATGGTCCGGGTTTTGACGAAAAAGAACTTCCAAATATATTCGATAGATTTTATAAAGGCAAGAAAGGCAAATTTGGTCTTGGTTTATCTATAAGTAAAAATATAATTGATAAGCTTCATGGCAGCTTAACTGCAGGTAATGGCAAAAAGGGAGCAGAATTTTCAATACAAATCCCAATTAAAAATTCCTAATTGACATTGCAAAACTTTTTTAGTACAATTACTCTTAATGTATAATTTCATACTTACAAAAGGGAGTAGTTTGATAGATATCGTCAACATATTGGTTTAAATATAAACCTGGCGATGTCCACAAAATGTGAAACGAGACTTTTGGTACACTATATAAAATCATCAAGCTTCATTGATAATTTTATATAGTGTACCAGAGGTCTTTTATTTTTTGCCTGGGAGGAGAAAAAATGATAATATCACTTTTAGTTATGCTTGCTGCAGCAATTTTAATTTACCTTAGCTGCGAATTATTTGTTAATGGAATTGAATGGGTAGGTAAAGCCTTTAACATTTCTGAAAGTGCAGTTGGTTCAGTTTTAGCAGCTTTTGGAACAGCCTTGCCCGAAAGCATTGTTACACTTATAGCTGTTGTTTTTGGGAAAAATTCAAATCAGAAAGATATTGGTATTGGATCAGCTCTAGGTGGACCTCTTGTTTTAAGTACAATTGCCTATGCTGCTGTTGGAATTAGTATACTTATTTTTAGCGGCAAAAGAAAAGCTGGTAATTCTGTTAATACTAACAGTTCCAAGTTATCAAGAGATCAAGCTTGGTTTATGTGTATTTTTGTATTTAAAATTGGATTAGGTCTTGTAGCTTTTGCATTGAAACCTTGGCTTGGATTTTTATTTTTATTAACTTATGTGGTTTATTTTTATAAAGAAATGAGTGCTGACTCCAAAGGTATTGTCTCAAAGTTAGAACCATTAAGATTTAGTGCTAAAAGTGCTAATCCTAAAAAATCATTAATTTTACTTCAAACCATACTCTCACTTATGCTTATTTTCATAGGATCACAAATGTTTGTAAATAATCTTGGCACTTTAAGTATTTCTCTTGGAATGGCACCCCATATGGTTTCTTTATTACTAAGTCCAGTTGCAACAGAATTACCAGAAACCCTAAATGCAATTATATGGGTAAGGCAAGGGAAAGAAAATTTAGCTCTTTCAAACATAAGTGGTTCTATGATGATTCAAGCTACAGTACCAAGTGCGCTTGGAATTATTTTTACTCCCTGGCTTCTTGATAAATCCCTTATCCTTTCGGCTATTATAACCTTTATTGCTATTTTTTCATTATGGATAACTCTAAGAAAAAAACATTTATCAGCTAAAAGATTATCGCTTAATGCTACATTATATGTTGTTTTTATTATTGGAATAATCCTCATAAAATAATAAATATAAATCAGCTTTAACAATGCTGAAGAAGTGATTTTATCCTCAAATTAAATTACTCATGAAAATAATTTGTGGAAAATTTATTGCATTTATTTTAAAAGTAAATTACCCCTTAATTGTAATATTGTTGTTATATAAAGTATCTATAACCAACGATACTATAAAAAATAATATAAATTTGGGGGATACAAAAGATGAAAAAAATTATAATTATACCTGCCCTTTTAGTTATAATTTTATTAAAAGCAGGTACAGTCCACGCTAAAATATTTAATTCTGATACTAATACACCACTAAATAAAGAATGGAAAATCCAATTTAATTCCGACATAGATGCAGACTCTATAAATAAAAGCAGACTTTATGTTACGGATTCTACTGGTCAAAAGTTCAATATTAGTTACAACATAAATGGAAATACAGTAACTTTAAAACATACTGACAGCCAATTTACTCCTAACGAAAAATACACTGTACATGTTGCAGCTGGTATTAGAGATACTAACGGAAAGGTTCTTAAAACTGAAGTTACTAAGGATTTTATAACCTCAGACGAAAATTATGCTTCAAAGGAAGTAGTAGATCTTGACTTACCAGAAAATAGATCAAAATTTAATCTTCTTATTGGTGCCTGCCTCAGAGTAGCCCCTGTTTCCTCTGGATACAAAACTAAGGATATTTATGTAGCAAGCGTAGTTGACGCAACAACTAAAGAAGCTTTTACTAATATCCCAGACAATATAATGTTTAAAAAATCTCTCTCTATATATAAGTATATACAGCCCATTAAAAGTTTTACAGATTTTAATGTTCTGCTATCAGACACACAATTTTTAAGCAAAGTAACTATGACTTTTACAAAAGAAAAACCTTACTTCGTCAAAGAATTTAATATAGATGTTCCAAGTATCGGGTACACTCAAGGCTTGTGTTTTGTAGCAAAAACTATAACTGAAACTTCAACACTTTATGATGGTCTTTATATGGATGGTGGTATTTGTAAAAATGGTACTTCCTCCGTAGATTTTAAAGGTCCTTATGATGATACAAAAAAATACATACCAATTGATTTAGTTGATAAGGACTATACAGTTAAAAAATACATAAATCCATATCCTTATTCATACTATTCATCAGAAAGTGAGTCTAAAGCCGCAGATGATAAGTATACTTATAAAGTAGATTTCGTGTCTCAAAGTCCTGGTATATACAAAATAGATAATGTTTCTGGTGAAAAATCAAAAATTGCCGATGGTGACGGTTCAATTTACTATATTGATAAAAACTATATATATTATTCCGTTAGCTCAGACAATTACACACTTAGCCGAATGAATAAGGATGGTACTGGTAAAGTTTCACTTGGTGTAGACTTTATAAGGGAATTAAAATATGATAATGGATGGTTTTACTTTACTACCTCAAGAAGTGGTGCAAACATGTACAAAATGAAAACTGATGGAAGTGTATTAACGCCTATAGGAAATGACCAAGCCGAAAGCTTTATGGATCAATATGACGGTTATATTTACTATGAAAATTATAGTGATGGAGACAAGTTGTACAGAATAAAAACTGATGGCACAAATAGAGAAAAAATTAGCGATTTAGACATTTCAGGTCTATCCATTACAATAAGAGATGACCGTATTTATTATCTATATAACCAAAACATTTATAAAATGAAGCTTGATGGCACAGAAATAAGTTCTCTATAAAAAACAGATTAAAGAGCAAGGAGTAGGGTGAAGGATGATTTTTCTCTACTCTGCTTTTCAATTTCCAGTTTTTCAACATAAATTTACTAATGCTAATTTTAATCTTCCAAATCGTTTCTTTCTGAAGTACTATTTCTTATCACATCAAGCATATCGTTCTTATTGCATTTTTCACAAGGATAAAATTTACAGCAAGCGCAATTTGTTAATTTTCTTGCCTTGCAGCACTTCCTTATTTTGCAATCACTAGTCATTTTCCATTCTGTTTCCAAACAGCCTGTACAATAAATTTCTTTAGCATTAAATTTACAATTTGGAGTTGACCACTCCTTTGCCAATCTTTTCTTATCCTTCATATTACCGGATATAGATACCTTGTAAGCAGGACATTCTCCGCAATTAATTCCGCATGGAGATATCATTTTTAAATCCTTTTCCATAAAAACACCTCTTTATTTTTCAAAAGTATAAAGTAATCCATTTTTAGCCTTACCAAAGCTTGGACCAGTAAATCCATTAAGTAGCAGTTCCTTTCTTATGTAATACATTATAGCACCATGGCTTATTTTGAAACATGCATAACTTAAGCTTCAGTATGGTAACCCTTTATATACTTCATATTTTATTATTTTTACCCCATACAATAAGTTCCGTTCTGCTCTTTAGTTCAAGTTTTTCAAGTATCTTAGAAACATAATTTTTAACAGTACCTTCTGTAACAAAAAGCTCCTGTGCAATTTCCTTATTGCTTTTGCCTTCTAAAACATGCTTTGCAACTTCAAGCTCTCTTGGTGTAAGTGTTTCTAGAAGTTTTTCCTTCTCACTATCATCATTTTTAGGCTCAGAAACAGGCTTCAAGGAATTTAATGCATTTACAACCTTAGCTGTAACCTTAGGATTCAAAAGCATTTCGCCTTGAGTAACACTTTTAATTGCTGTTAATATTTCCTTAGAACCAGAATCCTTAAGGATATAGCTGTCTGCACCATTTTTTAGTCCTTCAAATATATATTCATCCTCATTAAAAGTAGTTAATATTATAATTTTTACATCAGGATATTTCTCTTTCATAATTTTCGTAGTTTCAATACCATTCATAACAGGCATCCTTATATCCATTAGTACAACCTCAGGCATTTGATCTTCTACAATCTTTAAAAGCTCCTGACCATTTGAAGCCTCTCCGATAATTTCAATTTCTTCATGAAGGCTAAGTATCATCTTAAGCCCTTCCCTTACAATTTCCTGATCATCGACTATTACAACCTTTATCATAATTCCTTCCTCCCCGCAGGTATAATTGCATCAATTATAAATCCAGTTCCATTTTTACAGTAAAATTTAACAGAGCCCCCAAGGTCAGTTACTCTCTTCTCTATCCCAACCATTCCATTAGATTTATTAATATTGCTGCAGCCTAACCCATTATTGCTAACTTTAAATAGTATATTATCACAAGACTTCTCTATTTCTACATTAAATTCTTCCGCTTTTCCATGCTTAATTCCATTTGTTATGCCTTCCATTACTGTCTTATAAATGCAGCTTTTTATATTGCCTGTTTCCTCTTCAATTCCATCATACATCTTCAAATTAAACTTATATTTTTCATTGCTCTTAAAATTTTGAAAGAGCTTATTAATTGCTTCATGCAAATTATTTACTGAAGAATCTTCTTTCATTACACTTACTACCTCTCTAAGCTTTATTATACAATTCTTTGATATAGCGTGTGCTTTATTTATAACTTCTTTTGCTTTCTCCGGCTTTATATCTACCACATTTTCAGCATACTCCAAATTCATGTTTAAAGCTATAAGCGAATGTCCTATTGAATCATGAAGCTCCTGAGCAATTCTTTTTCTCTCTCTTTGAGCTGTAAGCTCCTCTATTTTGGAAGAGTACTCCTTTAACTTTAAATTTGCATCATTGAGTTCTTTATTTAATTTTTCTGTCTTCATTTTTTCAATAAACATACTTCTAATTACAAAAATAACTACGATTATATTTAGATATTTAAAAAATATCTCTTGAAGGCTAAGATTAGTCTTAAGTTTATATGGAATAACAATACTTATAAAATTAACTACCATAAGAAAAGCAGGTATCTTTTCATTAAAAATAATCAAATCTATAACCAATGTAATAACATACATATCAGACCCATAGCCGTCAATTTTACAAGAAAAATAAACACTCAGAATACTACTTAATATAAAAGATAAGCAATATCCGATAGATTTATTCTGCTTAAAACCCTCTCCTCTTATAAAATCATTAATTCCTGCAATCATAATTAAAGCAGTTGTAAATAATGCAAACCTCAAATCCTTATGAAATACAAGTAAACCCTCATAAAACATTATAAGTAAAGCTGAAACTCTGCCAAATTTAAAGGCTAATAATCTAGCTTTAGGAGATAAAAAATCAATCAAAAGTATCCTCCTCCATCCTGTTTATTAAATTATATCACCATACGTGCCTCTTCTCTATATGACTAAAGTAATACATAAATTGCTGTCTAAAGTACTATTCAAATTGGGTACTTTAGTGAATATTAAAGTACTCATTTATACAGTAAAATTGACTTAAATGATAAAACTACTTTTAACTAGAGTACAGATTACAGAGTACAGAGAAGGTTGATTTATCTTCCTTTCGTCAGATAAATCTAAAATTATATAAATGCAATTATGTTATATTTTAAAATAATGTCAATATTAAGTTTTAAGATTTTCTGGAGCAAAGCGGAAGAAAATCATCCTTCACTGTCCTCTGTCAATTGTACTCTGTACTCTAAGTTAAATCTTAGTTTTATAGGATAAACCTGAAATTTGTTGTTTTCAAGTTTCAAGTTGTTTATCTATAAATGAATGGAGGTATTACGATGCTTGAATTAATAAATCTTACAAAAAAATTCGGAGATTACACTGCTGTTGATAATATAAGTTTAAAGGTTAATGATGGTGAAGTTTTTGGACTACTTGGCCCAAATGGTGCTGGGAAATCCACAACTGTATCTATGATAAGTACCGTTAAAGCACCTACCAGTGGAGAAATAAAAATCAATGAAAAATCCCTTAGTAAAAATCCTATTGAAGCTAAAAAAATAATGGGAATAGTTCCACAGGATATAGCCCTATATCAATCTTTAAGTGCAAAGGATAACTTAGAATTCTTCGGCAGCCTTTACGGACTTTCAAATAGTGAAATAAAAAAAAGGTGTGATGAGGTGCTTGAAATAATTGAATTAAAGGATAAAAAAAATCAAGCTGTCAGCGAATTTTCTGGAGGCATGAAAAGAAGAGTAAATATAGGCGTTGCACTAATGAACAACCCTAAATTATTAATACTTGATGAACCTACCGTTGGTATAGACCCCCAATCTAGAAATCACATACTCGAAACAGTAAAAAGATTAAATGAAGAAAAAGGCATGACAGTAATTTATACAAGTCATTACATGGAAGAAGTTGAGTTTCTCTGCAGAAGAGTTGCAATAGTTGATCATGGAAAATTAATAGTTCTTGGAACAAAGGAAGAACTTAAAGAAAAAATAGATGCTTGTGACACCTTAACTTTAAACTACAGCACAGCAAATGAAAAAGCACTTGAGGCTATAAAGACTATACACGGCATAGAAAAAGTATCTATTGATAAAAATGAAATTTATATGCTTGTATCCCCCAATAAAACAAATGCTATGGATGTTATTGATAAGGTTAGAGGTCTTGGAATAAAACTTAAGAGCTTCAAATATGAAGAAGTAAACTTAGAAAGTATATTCCTTCAAGTAACTGGCAAATCCTTAAGAGAATAGAGAGGAGGAATTATCTTGATTAGATTATTAAAACTCATTTTACTGGATTTAAAATTGCTTTCAAAAACTAAAGTATTTTATTTAAAATTAATGCTCTTTCCAATTGCTATAGTTTTAATCTTAGGAACCGCTTTTGGAAATCAAGATTCCACTAAACCTGTTTCAAAATTTCAAGTTGGCATCTTTAGCGAAGACTCTGCTGTTACAGAAGATAATCAAAACTTCTCTCTTGGAGAAACCCTTAAAAGTGATGTTTTAGGCTCTAAGGACGCAAAAGCATATTTTTCTATAACAAAAGTAACAAGCTACAGTGAAGGTAAGAAAATGGTTAAGGACAAAAAAATAGCAGCTTTTGTATACGTACCAAAGAATTTTACAAAAGCTTATTTAGACAATACAAAAACCAATATTTCACTAATTGCTGACAATAGCAACTTATTAAACAAAATGATTGTAAAAAGTATTTTAAATAAATTCAATCAAAGCATAAACACCATAAGAATCGAGGAAAATGAAGTTCTTTCAAAGGCTTCACTTAAAACCCCTAATTTGCAGTCTATTATTAGCAAAATTCAAAATACAGATTATTCCTCTGAACTTTCTACCGTAGCAACAAATAAAAATATCAAGCCTACTAATGTAATGACCTACTGTACAATTGGCATCTGCGTAATGTTTTCAATATTAACAGCTCTTGAACTTGCTCACGGTATAGTTGACGATAAACTAAATAATACACAATTTAGAATAAAGACAACTCCTACTAAGGATCTTCAATATGCCCTTGGTAAAATATTCGGAATGATTTTAGCTATTGCTGTACAAATGTTTATAGTATTAACCGCCTGCCATTTAATATTTGGCGCAGCTTTAGGAAATCCTCTGTACCTTCTTATAGTAACTATTTGCTACGGTTTTACTGTAGGTTCTATAGTGTTCTTCGCTGGCACAGTGGCTAAGGATCAAACCTCTATATCAAGTTATGCTTCTCTTATTCTTTGGGGCCTAAGTGTTTTGGGTGGAAGTATCATTCAAAAAACTGCTCTTCCAGAGGCTATGCAAAAAATTCAGCAGATAGTTCCTAACGGTAAAGCAATAAATTGCTATTTAAGGGTATGCGAAGGCAGTAATTTTTCGGCTAACTATACAGATATTTTAGAGCTTTTAGGCTTAGGCTTAGTATTTCTTATAATCGCACTGCATTTTTATAGTGCAAAATCAACTCAAAAAGGAGATAACGAAAATGTTAAGAATGATAAAAAACCAATTAAAGCTGCTGTTTAATAATAGAATTGCTATGTTCTTTGCTATTTTAGTACCCATTGCCTTAACTTATGTTTTTTCAAGTGCTGGTTCTAATAATAAAATAAATTTATATTATGCAGATTTAGATAAAACTCCTTATTCGAGTGGACTTATAAGTATGCTAAAAAATAATGAGGATATAAAGCTTATCTCAGCCTCAGAAGCTGCTGTACGAGAAAAGGTTGATAACAATGATGTTCCTGAAGCTTTAATAATAGATAGAAATTTTCAAGAGGATCTTTTTAATGATAAAAACCTAAATATAAAACTGGTTCAAAATTATCCAAGTTCAGAAGGTGCCATAGTTAAAGAAGCTGTACTCGGTGAAGCAAATACACTTAAAAAAGCAGCCATAGATTCTCAAAGTATTTCTGATGGTTTAAATATACCTAAAGATACAGTATCAAACGATCTACTAAAAAAACTAAAAATCAATTCAAATATTTCTATAGATGATAAAGGTGGTTCTATGAATCAAAACAAAGCAACTACAAGCTTAATAGGCTTCCTTTTAATGTTTCTTTGGTTCGTTATAATTCAAGGCTTTAGAACCTTAATTGAAGAAAAAGAAAATGATACCTTTAGTAGAATACTAAGTGCGCCTATCAGTTACTCTAAATACCTTATATCTAAAATAGCTTCAACTTATATATTTAGCCTTATTTTGCTTGTAGTAACTTTAGCAATAGGAAAGTACGCTTTTAATATAACCTTTGCGCAAAGCCTAAGTGCAGAAGCTGCTATATTTGCAATTTATCTATTTGCTATAACTGGAATTGTAATGATATTTGTTCCTTTTATAAAAAGACAGCAAACTCTAACAATACTATGTTCAATATTAATGGCCTTAACAGGAATGCTCGGCGGTTCCTTCTTTCCACTAGATAAAGTTTCCTCTAAGGTTATCCTAACACTTTCAAAATTCACTCCAGAAGCCTGGGCAATAAACTCAATTTCAGATATTACCTTTAATAACGCAGCACTAAACTCTGAGATAACTTCAATGATTGTTCTTGCCGCTATGGGAATTGTAGGCCTTGTAATTTCTTATACTCTTTTAAATATTAAAATAAAAGCCGAAAGGGCTTAACGGAGGGATTTAAAATGAATATATCAACTATTTTATATATAATCATGTTACTTGTAGGAATTCTTTTGAATATTTTTATAGGAAAACTTGCTGTATTAATTTTTAAAAAGGACGGTACTCTTCCAAGAATTCCAATTAGAGTTTTAGGTATAGTACTTATACTTCAAGCCATAGGATATTTGTTTCACATTTGATAAAAGTGCCAAGTAACAATGCTTAGTCACATACACATATGAGGGATTTGGACGAATTTTTATATCACTCATATCTAGTTGTAGAAAAATCTGCTGATGTCCCCCCCCACATATGTTTACCTTCCTTACATAAGACAAAACGATATTTAGCTGGCTAAACGAATTCAATTATAAATTATATATGAATGTTACAATAATTGAGTATATAATCAAAAATGCATTAAAGGAGATTAATTATGAATAATATAACAAATGAAAGTAAAGAGATTAACAGAATAGCCTCACTAGAGTCTATTAACATAGGTGGAGTAGAACAATGGATTTCAATAAGAGGAAACAACATCAATAATCCAGTTATATTAATGCTTCATGGTGGACCAGGTTCATGTGATATGTGTATGTGGAAGGATTATGGAGCAGAACTAGAAAAGCATTTTATTGTTGTAACCTGGGATCAAAGAGGTTCAGGTAAATCATATAAAAGTTTAGCGCCTGAAGAAAAAATTACAATTGAGCAATTTATTTCTGATACACACGAATTAGTTACAACTCTAATGAAAAGATTCAATAAGGAAAAAATATATCTTCATGGACATTCATGGGGAAGCGTTTTAGGTATTAAGACAATTTTAAAGTATCCAGAATTATTTTATGCCTTTGCTGGTACAGGACAAGTTGTCAATAGTTCTATTACCGAAAAAATAATATATGATTTTGCGCTTACTAAAGCAAAAGCTTTAAATAATTCTGAAGCTATAAATGAACTAGAAGCTATAGGAGCGCCACCATATAGTGGAAAAGATAGTTTTGAAAAATCCTCTATAAACGATAAGTGGTTTGCTAAATTTAACGGCTACTATTTTAAAGGCGGCTTTAATGAAGATTATGTGAAGCATATTATGGCAGCTAAAGAATATACTATGGAAGAGAAAAAGAACTTTAGCCAAGCTATGCTAAATTCAGGAAAGTTATTATTTAATGAATTAGAATCAATAAATCTTATAAAAGAAGCTCCTAAATTAGAAATTCCAGTGTATTTTATGATTGGAAGATATGATTTTCAAAATCTGCCATATGAGAAAAATCCAATTGAAAATTATTTTGATATTCTAGAAGCTCCAAAAAAGGAATTGGTTTGGTTTGAAGAATCAGCACATTTCCCACAATTTGAAGAGTCAAATAAATTTAATGAATTATTAGTATCTAAATTATTATAAAGTGGCTGTCGCATTAAATATATCCAGTCATAATACTTAAACATTGCGAACTAACAGAATCTTGAAATATTAAATAAAATCAATAAATCTAAGCGTCAAATTGTTAAAATCTTATTTAAACTATTTCTTCAATTCTGTTAGTTCGCCAAACCGGAAATACAAGGGAAAATTTTTTCCGCTTCTCTACGAAAAATTCACTGTAAACATGGTTAATCAATAGAAATCAAGAGAATTATATGGTATGGAAATTTAATTGGTTATAAAGATTCATACCTAAAATTCCGTAGGTACGGAGGAATTTTTGAGGCCACTGAAAAAGTCCTAATTGAATAAAAGATTAATGCATTTTCCAAAAACTGATAACAG